>JACDAP010000146.1 GCA_013695395.1 Solirubrobacterales bacterium | reverse complement strand
GCGTTGAACTCCGCAAAGGACGGGCCGATCCGGGTCCCGCCCGACCAGTCGGGGATCGCCGCGCGCGCCTGTTCGATCGCGCGAGCCGCGTCGCGGCCGCTCAGGGGTCCGGTCAGGCGCGTCAGCTGCGTGGCGAAGACGAACGTCTCGGCCTTCAGCCCGGAGCCGACGACCGCCTCGAGCGCGCCGAGCAGCGCGCGCGAGTACCGCTCCATCGAGCCCGAGACGTCGCAGAGCAGGAGCAGTCGGCGCGGCCGCGTCGCGTGCCTGGCGTAGGACGGGCGCAGGACCTCGCCGTCGAGGCGCAGCGCGCCCCGGACCGTCGTGCGGACGTCCAGGCGTCCCGGCCGGCCGGCGGGGCGTGTGCGCCGCGAGCGCCGCTCCGGGACGGCGCGGCGGAGCTCCTCGGCCAGGCGCCGCACCGCCACGAGCTCCTGCTCGGCGTAGTCGAGCGGCTCGCTCCGGGTCACGACCTCCGCCGGGCTGTAGGCCGCCAGCACGCCGTGCGCGGTGAGCTTCTCGCTCTCCTGCTCATCGTCGCTGCCCGCGGACGGGATCTCCTGCGTGGCCTTCGTCGGCTGCCCGTCGAGCAGCTGGCTCGAGCGCCCCTCCGTGCGGTACTGCGGCATCGACTCGCCGCCGTGCTGCGGGCCGGGCATCCGCGGGTCGCTCTCGCCGTGCTCGGCCATCCCCTCGGCGAGCGTCGGCGGCCGCCCGGCCCAGAAGCGTGCGAAGACCGCGTCGAAGGCCGGGCCGTCGTCGGGGTGGCGGGCCAGCGTGCTGCGCGCCGCCCAGTACACGTGCGAGCGGTCGTTCAGGTCGAGCTCGGCGAGCGCGCGGCAGAGGACGATCTCGGCGTCGACGCTGGTCGCGAGCCCCACGTCGCGCAGCCCGCGCCCGAGCGCGACCACCGCGGCGCTCACGGCGTCGTCAGGACGGGGCACGGCACGGGTCCCCGGGCCGGCCGCCTCAGGGCGTGGCATCGCGCTGCTCCTGCCGGTCCCGCGACCGGTCGATCAGCGGCTGCAGCCCGTCCTCCCGGACGCGCTCGAGATCCTCGCGCGTCTTGAGCAGGGCGCCGAGCGTCCGCTGTGCGGTGTCCGCGTCGACCGTGTCCTTGCCGAGCACGTCGAGCGACTGCGTCCAGTCGAGCGTCTCGCCGACCCCGGGCAGCCGGTAGAGATCCAGCCAGCGCAGCTCCTGCACGAGGCCGCAGACCTGCTCGACGAGCTTCGGCGAAGCGGTGGGCAGGCGCGCGCGCGTGATCGCGATCTCGCGATCGAGTCCGGGGTGCTCGATCCAGTGGTAGAGGCAGCGCCGCTTGAGCGCCTCGTGGAGCTCGCGCGTGCGGTTGGAGGTGATGATCACCGCGGGTGGCGTGGCGGCGCGGATGACGCCGATCTCCGGGATGCTCACCTGGAAGTCGGAGAGGAACTCGAGCAGGAACGCCTCGAACTCATCGTCGGCGCGGTCGAGCTCGTCGATCAGCAGCACGGCGCCCGGGGTGTTCAGGGCGTCGAGCAGCGGACGGCGCAAGAGGAAGCGCTCGGAGTACAGCTCACCCTCGGCGCCGGAGCGCAGGTGCAGCAGCTGGCGCGGATAGTCCCAGTCGTAGAGCGCGTGGTGCAGGTCGATGCCCTCGTGGCACTGCAGGCGCAAAAGCGGCGCGCCCGCGGCCGCCGCGAGCGCCTTCGCCAGCTCGGTCTTGCCGACGCCCGGCTCGCCCTCGACGAGCAGCGGGCGGCCGAGGCGCAGCGCGAGGAAGAGCACCGTCGAGAGCCCCTCGTCGACGAGATATCGCTCGTCCGCGAGGCCCTGCTCGAGCGCCGCGATGGAGTCAAACGCCGGCATGAACCGGCTCCGCCAGCCAGACCGCGACGATGCGGTGGATGAGCGCCACCGCCTCCGCGACCGCCGCCTCGACGACCGGGGAGAGCCCCTGGTCGAGCGGCTCCACGTCCAGCGGCTGGCAGCCGACGATCCGCAGCCGCTCCGGCAGCGCCCCCATCGTCTTGGCCATGCTCAGCACCCGGTCGGGGTTGGCAAGGTGGACGTCGGGGACGTGGACGGCCTCGGCGACCTCGGCCTCGAGCTCGAAGACCGTCCCCGGGGTGGCGCCGCGATCGACGGCGTCGACGAGCACGAGCCCGTCGCAGCCGGCCAGGAGCTCCTGCAGCAGCGCGACGCCTCCGGTGCCGGTCTCCACGACGTCGACCTCCGGCGGCATGTCCCCGAGCCGGCCGATGACCGCCGGCCCGAAGCCGTCGTCGCCACGCAGCACGTTGCCGACCCCGGCCACGACGATCCGCGTCACGCGACGTTCACCGCGACCTTCAGCAGACCGTCCTGCACCGCGACCGGGACGACGCCGAGCCGCTGGGGCAGCTGCTCGTCCTCCGCGCTGCGGCCCGAGCGCACGTCGAACGAGCAGTTGTGCCACGGGCAGACGACGACGCTGCCGGAGAGCTTGCCGCCGGCGAGGGTCCGCCCGTCGAGCGGGCAGCCGTCGCGCACCGCGTAGACCTCGCCGCCCACGTTCGCGAGGAGCACCGCGGTCCCGTCGGCGTCGACGACCTGCATCGCCCCCGGCGGCAGCTCCTCGAGCGAGGCGACCGCGGCGAAGACCGGCCGCGGCAGGCTCGCCACGGCACCGCTGTCGGGCCGGATGAGCTGGATCTGCAGGAGCTCCGTGATCGGCGGAGGCTCCTGAGCGGCGGCCATCGGCAGGCCGCCGGCGACCGGCTCGGGCGGGTGCGCGACGATCCGCTCGTAGCCGGGAAGGTGCTCGCGGAGCGCCTCCTCGATGCCCCGCGTGAGCGTCAGGGTCGAGCCGGCGCAGCCGTCGCAGGCGCCACCGAGCCGCAGGTGCACCTCACCGCCGACGACGTCGAGCAGCTCGACGTGCCCGCCGTGGGACTCGATGTACGGCCGCACGGAGTCGAGCGCCTCCTCCGCCAGGACGTGATCGTCGACGTCAACGAGGTCGTACATCGCCAGGAGCGTCTGCGCAGTCGGATCGTCGAGGTCACCGTCGAGGATCCGCGCGAGCGCCGGGCGGTGGATCGCGTCGACGAGCTCGAGCAGGAGCAGCGCCCGCTCGTCGCCCTCGCGCTCGAGCGTCTCGACCAGCGCGCCGAGCTCGGCTACGGCCGTGCCGAAGTCCATATCGCCTCCTCCACCTCGGGCAGCAGCCCGGTGATGAGCGGGCTGAACTCCTCGCCCCAGCCCTCCTCGCCCGGCTCGACCTCCACGACGCGGACGTCCGCGGGCCAGCCGCCGAGCGCGCCCACGACGATCAGCAGGTTGTCCAGATCGATCACTCCGGTGACCGCCTCGGAGACGCGGTGCTGGATCTCCTCGACGTCCGGGAGCACGGCGTCCCAGCGGTAGGCGGTGATCGTTCCCGGCTCGCGCCCGCGGCGGGGTGCGGCGATGATCACCGCCCGGTCGTAGGGCTCACGGTCGGTAAGGTTCTGGTGCAGGCCGACGGGGTGGTAGCCGAGGTCCTCGACCTCGACGCCCTCCGGCGCCCGCTCCCCGAGGGTGTCCGCCATGTACGGGCCGACGGACTCGTCCTTCAGGAAGCGGTAGCCGACCCCGCCGATCAGGACTCTCACTGATGCGCGTGCTCGTGCGGTTCGTCGACGCCGCACGCGCAGGTGATCACCTCGCGGGTGATCACCCGGTCGTCCGTGTGGATGTGCGTCGTGCACGGCATGCACGGGTCGAAGGAGCGGATCGCCCGCAGCACGTCGATGCCCTTGAAGTCCTCGGGCTTCTCGAAGTTCTCCAGGAGCGGCGTCGCGAGCACCGCCTCCTCGTAGGGCCCGGGGTTGCCCCACGGGTCCTTCGGCGAGGCCATCCAGGTCGAGGGCGTGAGGATCTGGTAGTTCTCGAGCACCCCGTTGTCCATCGTAAGGTGGTGGGTCAGGAACCCGCGGCCGGCGCCCCACAGCCCGACGCCCATGCGGAAGTCCTTCGGCACCTTGTAGCTCGTGGAGACCGCAGTGTCTCCCTTACGCATCATGTCCAGGCCGATGAGCAGGTTGTCGTAGGCGATCAGCGTCGTGAAGAGGATCGCGTGCGCACGGGCGCGGTTGCGCTCGAAGGCACCCCACACCTCGGGGATGTGCCACTCGACCATCCGTCCTGGCAGCGCGCCGCCCGGCACGTTCATCTGCAGCGAATGGCCGGTCGGGTTGGTGAAGCGCTGGTGATCGTTCGGCGACATCGCCGCGACCCACATCCGCGAGAACGGCCCGGTCTCCATCGCCTTGCGGTCCCATCGCGGCGCGGTGGACCAGGAGTACTTGTCCTTCCAGCTCGTGCCGCCGGGCTTGGGGATCGTGTCCTTGTTCCAGGGGTGGTGCGGGGAGAGCGGGTTCCCGAGCGGGTCCTGCGGGAACGGCGAGCCGTTCGAGTGCCCGTTCTTCGTCCAATCCTCGTAGAAGGAGTGCTCCACGAACTCCTCGAGGCCCATGTTCACCGCGGTCATCGAGCTCGTCACGAGCTTGCCGTCGACGATCACGCCCGGCGGCGACCAGCGCGCGCGGCCCCAGTCGTCGCAGTTCTTGTACTCGGCGTCGTAGGCGTACGGGTCGTCCCACTGCCCGGTCTCGATGAGGTTCTTCGGACGGGTCCCGACGTTGCGGTACTGCGGGTTGGCGTCGTAGAAGAACTCGACGATGTCGTCCCAGATCGCGGCGACCTTCTGGCCGTAGTCGAAGAACTTGCCCAGGCGGAGCATGATCTCGTTCATGTCCGAGACGTCGATCGTGGCGGAGATGCCGCCCGGCACGACGGTCTGCGGGTGCGGGTACTTGCCGCCGATGATCACGTAGGCCTCGCGCGCGACGCGCGTCATGTGCAGCGCCTCGGCGTAGAGCGTCCCGGTGAGCGGCGTCATGCCGGTCATGATCTCCGCGACGGTCCCGAACTTGTGGATCGCCTTGCTGGCCGCCGGCGTGCGCTGCGCCCGCTCCCACAGTTCCGGGTTGGTCGCCCGCACGGCGGGCTCGGAGAAGTCCGGCCCCGCGAGCAGGAACAGGTGCAGCGGGTGGTCGTAGAGGTACTCGATCGACAGCAGCAGGTTGCGGGCGACGATGCCGAGCGGCGGCGGCTTGACGCCGAAGGCCATCTCCAGGGCGAGCGCGGCGGTCGTCGCGTGGACACCGCCGCAGACGCCGCAGGCGCGGCTGGAGATGTAGATCGCGTCGCGCGGATCGCGGCCCTTCAGGATGATCTCGTAGCCGCGGAAGAGCGTGGCCATCGCGTCGGTCTCGAGCACCTGGCGGCTCTCGAGGTCCACCACGGAGTGGAACGCGAGCGCCCCGGCAACCCGGGTGACGGGGTCGAAGTCGACCTTGCGCACCTGCCCGTTACGGGCGCGCATCTCCTCCATCTTCGACGGCGTGTCCTCGATCGGGTGCAGCTCGCGGGTCTCGTAGGCCCAGGGGTCGGGGCCGTCGCGCAGCGTGCCCTGACCACTCGGGTCGACGTCGATCGGGAGCTCGGTGAACGTGGGCGGCTCGGCGTAGGTCGACACGGGCTAGATCCCCGCCGGCTCGTGCCGCAGATGGCCGGGCGCCGGGGCGTCCTCGGGCGGCAGCCATCCGTTGCGCTCCAAGAGCTCGCGCAGCTTCTCGGGGTTGTCCTCGATCGGGGTGCGCGGCTGCGCCGCGACCTCGGCGTCGGGGTAGAGCACGAGGCTGGCGTTGCCGTCCTCGTCGAACTCGACCGGCAGGTTCTTGAAGCACATGGCTAGGTGGTCTCCTGACCCCGGGTCGCGGCAGCGCGGTCGCGCTCCTGCTCCAGGATGTTCATGCTCTTGGGGATGGGCTGCGTCTTGTTGGCCTTGGCAAGGTTGGTCGAACCGCGGTACTGCAGGCGCTTGTAGAAGAAGCCCTCGACCTTGCCGACCGTCGTCGGCCCGCTCATGCCGCGGCCGTAGGGCGTCGGTACCTCGCCGGTGCGATCCCACAGCGGCGAGCGGTTGAGGTTCGCCTGCGACATGCGGCGCAAGCGCCGGATGCCGGCGCCGGTCGTGCGCGAGATCGTGCCCGAGACCGCCGATCCGGGCGGCGCCTTGTAGAAGGGTGAGAACTTGTCGGGGAAGCCGGGCATCGTGCAGCCGATGCAGGCGCCGCCGGCGATCATGCAGCCACCCATGTGGTTGATCGCACCGCGCTCGGTGATGTTGCACTGGACGACCGGGCCCCAGCAGCCGATCTCCACGAGGCACTCCTGGTCGCCGGGCATCTCGGCGAACCTGCCCTCCTCGTAGTAGCCGGCGCGCGCGCAGTGGCGGTGGACGGTCTCCTTGAACTGCCAGGCAGGGCGCCCGAGCTCGTCGAGCTCGGGCAGCGGGCCGATGCCCTGGAGGAAGAGCAGCAGCCCCGCGACGACCTCGGTGAAGTTGTCGCCGACCGGCGCACAGCCCGGGACGTTGACCACCGGGACGCCGAGCGTGGAGCGGTAGTCCTGGCCGAGGTAGTCCGTCAGGCTCATCGAGCCCGTGACGTTGCCGGCGGCGGCGGGGATTCCGCCCCAGGTCGCGCAGGTGCCGATGGCGACCATCGCCGCAGCGCCTGGGGCGAGGAGCTTGACCCAGTCGGTCACCCGGTTGGGCTGGTCCCCCGGCGAGTCGGGATCGAACCCGCCGCCTCCCATGGCCGACCAGTAGCCCTCGGGCAGGATCTGGTCGTCGGGGACCGAGCCCTCCATGACCCCGACGTACGGGTGGCCGAGCGTGCCGTCCGCGGCCTTGCGGAACATCTTCGTGAAACCGGCTCCCGCGGTGACGGAGAGCACGGGGTGGTGCAGCACGACCCGGGGCAGGCCGGGGATGCTGCCGGCGAGCAGCTCCTCGATCGACGGGTTCGTCGCGCCGGTGACCGAGACCGAGCAGCCGTCGCAGCTCATCCCCGCCAGCCAGAAGACGTGGACCTCCTCCAGCGGGCCGTCCGTGCTGCCGCCGAGGCCACCGACGCCGTACGGCGTGAAGTCCCCGAAGACGTCCCCGGCGTTCGGGACGGTCTGCAGTCCTTCACCATCGGCCTCGGCCTGCGTTGCACTTGCCATCAGGACGCGCTCCCCCTGCTCGTAGACGCACGACTGTGTGTCTGGTACACCTATCTTCACCGTCACCGTGACGTCATGTCAACCAGGGAGTGCAATGAAGAGCTTCGAATGTCGGCACGCAGGGGTCGTCTGCGACGCGAAAGTCAGCGGCTCGACCGAGGAGGAGGTGCTCGCCAAGGCGGTCGCTCACGCACGTGAGGCTCATGGCGTCGACCTCTCGGCCTCCACGACCCTCGCGAACTTCGCCCGGGGGAAGATCTACGACGAGCCCGAGAAGGCGGCGCAATGACGCTCGCGATCTCCGGCTACTGGGTCCTCGGCTGGGCGATCGGTGCGATCGTCGTGGTCGTCGCGGCGATGCTCATCCTCGCCATCGCGAGCGTCGCGCGGGACGTGACCCGCCAGGCCGACGACATCACCACCGCCCTCGACGGCGCCCGCGCGAACACCGAGCCGCTCTTCGCGGTGAAGCTCACCAACCACCACCTCGACCGCATCACGCGCGGGGTGCGCCGGTTGCTCACGGGCGGCGCGACATGACCGTCATCGCGCTCACCACCGCCGAAGGGATCCTCGGCGTGATCGGCCTGCTCGTCGGCGTCGTCGTGCTGCTGCTGGTGGCGAACATGCTGCAGGCCGTGCTGCGTCCGATCCAGGAGATCGAACGCGAGGCGGGCCACACCCTGAAGGCCGGTGTCGGCATCGCCACGCACCTGGACGGCGTCGACCACCTCGCACGCACGCACGCACTCGGCGGCGCCCTCCCGGGCCTCGCGATCGCACTGCTGACCAAGCTGGGAGTCCGACGATGACGATGACCATGGCCGCCTCGACGCATGCGCTCTGGTGGGGCACGCTCGCCGTCGGGCTCGTCGTCTGCCTCGTCGTGTGGGGGCTCCTCGAGCACCTTCGGCGCAGCGTCAACGCCGTCGAGCCCGCGGTGGACCGCGTCTGGACGATGGGCAAGCGCGTCGCCCAGAACACCTCCACCACCTACCTGCTGCAGACCACCAAGGAGCGCGGCGTCGAGCTGCGCGACGAGCTCAAGCCGTCCACCCCGCACGACACGAGGAGCGCATCATGAGGACAGTCCTGATAGTGGCCACGCTCGCCGAGGTGGCGCTGCTGGTCGTCGTGCTGGCGACCTATCTGATCGTCATCGCCGCGACGCTGCGCCGGGTCTCGGCGACGCTCGGGCTCGTGACCTTCGGCGTGCGCGCCATCGAGCAGCAGACCGAGCAGCTCGGCCCGGTGCTCACGGACATCAACGTCGCGCTGGAGCAGGTCGCGGGCGCGCTCGACGAGGCGGCGAAGGCGCCCGCTCGCTAGTGGGGCCTCCCGCGACGCACGCGCCTTCGGCCGAGCGGCGTCGCGTGGAGATCCGCGGGGTCGTGCAGGGCGTCGGCTTCCGGCCGTTCGTCCACGCCCTGGCGTGGCGCGAGTCGCTGGCCGGGCACGTGCGGAACGCCGGGGGCAGCGTGGTCGTCGAGGTCGAGGGGGGGCGCGCGCAGCTCGACGCCTTCACGGCGGCGCTCAGCGCCGAGGCGCCCCCGCTGGCGCAGCTCGAGTCGCTGCAGCAGGCCACGATCGCCGTCGTCGGAGAGACCGGCTTCTCGATCGGTGCGTCCACGCAGCGCGCCGGCGACGTGTTCGTGCCGGCGGACGCGGCGACCTGTGAGGCCTGCTTGGGCGAGCTCGCCGACCGGACCGACCGGCGCCACGCCCACCCGTTCATCAGCTGCACCGATTGCGGACCGCGCTACACGATGGTGCGCGGCGTGCCCTACGACCGGGCCCGGACCACGATGGCCGGCTTCGCCATGTGCTCGACCTGCCGCGCGGAGTACGAGGATCCGCGGGACCGGCGCTTCCACGCGGAGTCGATCGCCTGCCACGACTGCGGGCCGCGGCTCTCTATGCCGATCGGCGATGCGGCCGACGTGCTCCGCGACGGCGGCGTCCTCGCGGTCAAGGGGCTCGGCGGATACCACCTCGCCTGCCTGGCGAGCGACGCCGTGGCGGTCGCCCGGCTGCGGGAGAAGAAGCGCCGCGTGGACAAGCCGTTCGCGATCATGACGAGCGCGCCGGAGCGGCTCGTGCGCCTGCACCCCGAGGAGGACGCGCTCCTGCGCGGCCCCGCGCGCCCCGTCGTCCTGGCTGCGCGCCGGCACGATGCGCCGTTGGCCGCGGCGGTCGCGCCGCTGAGCGCGTGGATCGGCGTGATGCTTCCGTACACCCCCGTGCACCACCTGCTGCTCGCCGCGACCGGCGAGGCGCTCGTGATGACGAGCGCGAACCTCTCCGACGAGCCGATCGTCATCGACGACGCGGACGCCCGCGCGCACCTCGCCGGTATCGCCGACGCGTTCCTCGCCCACGACCGGGCGATCCATCTGCGC
>JACDAP010000105.1 GCA_013695395.1 Solirubrobacterales bacterium | reverse complement strand
ACCGGTGGCCATGATTCATCGGTCCATCGCCAGCAAGGAAGATCAGTTGGTTTCCCGAGGAGCGACTGTGCGATGACACTTCGCCACCGATACGCCTGGCTTCGGACCAGCAGGTTGTGAAGTCCATACGACTTTCGCGCCGGCCTATGCTCCAAGATGAGCGGAAGGGGCTCGAAGTGACTGTCCGGAACCGGAACCTGCTCAGCCATCCCGAAAAAGCGGACGCGGTTCTTGCTGAATAGAAAAATGCGTCCCGCCGGCCAGCTTTGAGTAATCATTACCTGCCCATTCCAAAGTGGCCAGATGCAGGTGTAACCGGCGATTGAAGTTTCCGGCTCCGCCCGCTGACGAAAGGCGCGCAGCCAGTCCCCTAGCTCTGGCGAAAGCACTTCGTCGGCATCGATCCGCAAAATCCAATCGTGCTGCGCTTTCGCCCAGGCGAAAGGCCAGTGAGGCTCCTGCTGGAAAGCACGAGGACGAGAAAAGTATGAACCGCCCGAGCCAGTCACGAATTTCCCAACGGTTGACTGCTCGTCCTCCTCCAGACCGTCGTGAACAACGATCAACTCGTCATAGCATCCCTTCACGCTCTTCAGGAGCCGGGCGAGCAGCTCCTGTTCTTGGCGAACGCAGATGATCAGGGATAAGGCCGGCACAATAATAAGGGTCGAGAAGAACTCACTCGGAGTTAGCGCTCCTCGGTCGCCATCGCTCTTCGATTCACTTCTTTAATCCAAAGAGCATTACCGCCAAAGTTCCAACCGTCGGTCCCGAGGCCGACGCAGGCGAATCCATATTGCGACAGGGTTTCGTCGACCTCAGAAAACAGCATCCCACCATTGTAAGCGGAAGGAACGAGGCTGACTTCGAGAAAAACTGCTTCTGTTCGCTCAAGAGTGTTGCGTCCACCTTTCAAGACATGACCTTCCGCCCCCTGAACATCCATCCAGAGGAGATCAATCCTGGATAGATCCCTCGCCTCATGGTCGAGCGTGCTGACTTCTACATCATAGGTCGTGACGCGGTTATCGCTCATTCGGGTCATAAGAGACCAGCGCTCCCCATCCGGCGGCAGGAGCGATCCGTTTCCTCCGAGGGGCAGTTCATAAAAAGTCGCTGACCCTGAAGATTCAGCGAGGGCCAGTTGCCGGCTTTCAACGAAGTCCCGACCGGCGAAGTCAGCGGTAAGCTTATTGTACCATGCGGGAGAAGGCTCGAAGCAGAGGAAGCGACAACAGGGATAGGAGAGCTTCAGGCGCTGAATTTCTCCGCCATCATTTGCTCCGACGATGACAATCTGCAGAATCTTTTCGCGTGTAACGTGCAGGTATTGGTGTAGTCGTCGTTCGACCTCTAGTTGCACCGCCTCGTAAGACGGTGGCAGTTCCATCTCGGGGTGTTCGTGGTAATTACGGCCCAGTCTCTTGCGGGCGGCTCTCGTAATAGGTGAGTGAAATGGGCGGACGCATTTCCATAACCACGATTTAAGAGACGCAATACTCACAGTGTTTGCGGGAAATCGGATTCAACCGACAAAGATGGTACCTCTTGCCGCTTGCAACTGAAAACGAGACCGGGTGCGAAGCCGGGGAAGCGTCTGCCTAACCAACCATCCACCAGAGTCGGGGAACGCTCGTCTTTCCTTCCGAGTAAGCGAGGAGGCCAAAAACAAAGGCGCTGCCAAAAAAAGCCGTTCATCCGAAAAGACACGCCCTGGAAGACTTCAACTGCGAAGCCTTCAGTGCTCAGTAATCTCGACATAGATTCAATCGTATAGAAGCGCATATGTCCAGTAGCCTCCGTGTCTTGTGAAGGATAGTGTAGCCAGTCGACAGAACGCCCCAACAAAAGTGGAATTCGTGCGAACAAGGGAACTGCGTTTGGCACGGTTACAATCAAAGAGCCGCCCGCTTTTAGATACCGAGCCGCAAACCTGAGGGCGGAGCGAGGCTCAAGCAAGTGTTCGCAGACCTCGCTAATTACAATGACGTCAAAGTGTTTCGGAAAATCCTGATCAAGTTCGTCGGCTGCGTTTAGATCGACTTGACATACACTGAGGCCAAGTTTTTTGCACGTCGCCACTGCTCCGCAATCGACGTCGCATCCAAAGCAACTGTGGAAATCCGATAGACGACGCAGTAGTAACCCTCTTCCGCATCCTATATCCAAAAAGAGCCCTTTCGGAACTTGCCGTAGCAGAGCCTCTAATGCCAAAAAGCGACTGTCCGACACGAAATAACCTTCGTCGGGGTCGAGTTGCTGCCCCATTTCGGCGTAGATATTTTGGAGATATTTGGAGTTCATTAGCAGTGCCCTAGCTAAATTCAGTATCGCCACTGGCGCAATCGGTGAAAGGACGCACGATAGTATTTCTGCCGAAGCATGAACTGCTCTCGCCAAGTGTGGCCG
>JACDAP010000101.1 GCA_013695395.1 Solirubrobacterales bacterium | reverse complement strand
GGGTAGGCGCCGCCGCGGCGCCTGCAAGCGCTGCATCTCGTCGTGCGGCCACGGTCTGTCGGAACCCGCCGGGGCACTCGAGGTTGCGGCCCCGGGGCGAGCGGCGCACCGGGCGGTCACGACGTTGATCGGTCGCATGCGCCACAGGGGCGCACTCGGCCGACCCGCGCGGACGCTCAGGCGCCGACGGCGACCATGTCGTCCGCAGGGACGGCGTGGTCCGCGGTGGCCGCACACACGTCGTCGGCCGCGAGCCAGCGGCGACCGTAGTCGCGCATGCCGTCGATGATCGGCAGCAGCGCGAGCCCCTTCTCGGTCAGCGCGTACTCGACGCGCGGCGGCACCTCGCCGAAGCTCTGGCGCTCGACGATGCCCTCCTCCTCGAGCGCCCGCAGGCGCAGCGAGAGGGTGCGCGGGGAGATCCCCGCCAGGGAGCGCTCGAGCTCGCAGAAACGCGAGGTTCCTTCGGCCAGGTCGCGGACCAGCAGGAGCGTCCACTTCTGGCAGACGACCTCGGCGGTGAGGCACACGGGACAGGTCTCGTCGACGGCCATACGACCTAAGACTTTACCAAGTGAAGCGGCCCGCCCCGCGTGCCCGCTAGCCCTTGAGCAGGCCCCCGAGCCCGCCACCGCCCTGGCTGCCGGAGGCCGCGTCGCTCATCGCCACGCCCTCCGAGGGCTGGACGAGCACCCAGCCCGTTCCCCCGAAGGCCATCTGGAAGGACTCGCCCGATCCGCGCCCGATCAGGTTCTTCACCGAGACGTCGGTCTTCATCGAGGTGGTCACCCCGGAAGACCAGGTGATCGCCGCCTGCGGGTCGGCGAAGGTCGGGGCCGAGGCGACGTCGAGCCGCACGGGCGGCCCGTCGGACAGGATCGCCACCGCCCCCGTCCCGGAGAGCGCGGTGTTGTAGAGCCCGCCGCCCATCATGCTCGAGGCACCCTGCACCCGCTCGATCGACCAGTCGATCCCGGCGTCGAAGGCGAGCAGGCTCGAGCCGTTGACCGTGACCTTGTCGTTCTCGAGCTGGATGACGTGCACGTCCTTGGCCTGCTGGGCCAGGAAGACCTCGCCGGAGCCGGACATCTTCATCAGCTTCGCGCCCTCGCCGGTCACCGCCTTCTTGAGCATCCGGCTCATCCCCCCGGAGCCTGCGTGCTCGAACTTCACGTCACCCTGGTAGGCGACCATCGAGCCGAGCGCGGCCTGGATCGTCACCTCCCGCAGGGAGACCTTCAGCAGCTTGGAATTCTGGAGCGCGAACGCCTCGGTCGAGGTCGTCTCGTCGAACTGGGCCAGGGAATCGTGCATGGCCGGAGCCTCTCGCACGCAGGCGCGCCAGGCAAGGGCGGGACACCGGTCGGTCACGGCTCGTGGCCGGATTACCGATGGTCGTCGGTCCCTACCGCAGCGTCGAGGCCGCGCTCACCGGCGTGCTGCGGCCGTCCTCGGCCTGCTTCAGGTCGTCCATCGTGGTGCCGCGGCGGCCGTCGGCGGCCAGCAGCAGCTTGAAGTCGTGCGGGGAGCTCGCGGCGACCATCGCGTCCTCCACGGTCACGAGGCCGTTCTTGACGTGACCGAAGAGCGCCTGGTCGAAGGTCTGCATCCCGTAGTAGCCGCCCTCGGAGATGACCTCGTTCAGCTGCCCGGTCTGCTCCGGGTCCATGATCATGTCCCGCACCCGGCCGGTCATTCGCAGGACCTCGCAGACGGCGACGCGCCCGCGCCCGGCCGCGGCGGGCACGAGCCGCTGGGAGACCGCGCCCTTCAGCGTGCCCGCGAGCATCGCCCGGACCTGCTGGTGCATGTGCGGGGGGAAGAAGTCGATCAGCCGGTTGACGGTCTCGGCCGCGTCGACGGTGTGGACGGTGGAGAAGACGAGGTGGCCCGTCTCCGCCGCGGAGAGCGCGGTGTGGACGGTCTCCTCGTCGCGCATCTCCCCGATGAGGATCACGTCGGGGTCCTGGCGCAGGACCCGCCGCAGCGAGGCCTTGAAGCTCGCGGTGTCCTGCCCGACCTCGCGCTGGTTGATCGCCGACTGCTTGTCGTGGTGGAGGAACTCGATCGGGTCCTCGATCGTCATCACGTGCTTGTGCATCGTGGTGTTGATGTGGTCGATCATCGCGGCGAGCGTCGTCGACTTGCCCGAGCCGGTCGTCCCGGTGAGCAGCACGATCCCGCGCTCCTCCTCGGCGAGCTCCTTGATGACCGGGGGCAGCTCGAGCTGGTCGATCGTCCGGATCGAGACCGGGATCGCACGGATGACCAGCGAGGCGTAACCGCGCTGGCGGAACGCGTTGACGCGAAAACGGGCGAGGCCCTCGATCGCGTAGGAGAGGTCGACCTCCCCCACCTCGAGCCACTCCGCGAGCTTCTTCGCGTCGGTCCCGAGGAGGTGGCGCACCGTGTCCTCGGTGTCCTGCGCCTCCAGCACCGCGAACTGGTCGACGGGCTTGAGGCCGCCGTCGACGCGGATCAGCGGCCGGTTCGGGACCTTCAGGTGGAGATCGGAGCCCCCGGAGGTGACCAGGTGGCGGAGGGCGGCGTCGACGTCGAACACGCTGCGTGCATCGGCGCGCAGGCCCGTCCGCTTGAGCAGACCTGGCCCCCGGAGGAGCGAGGGGCAGCGCGAACGTTCCCGTTCGTCGTCCGACTGATACGTGAGTAAACTCGCGCGCCCACCTGTCCTAGGAGCTTCGCCCGATGTATCGCCCCCTGCTGATCGTCCTCGCCGTATGCCTCGTCTTCGTGGCATCGGCCTCCGCCCATCCGGAACGCCCCACGGCGTTCCCGACCGGCGACGCCGACGTTCCCAAGTACCGCTCGAAGGGACCGTCGCAGGTCGTCTGCAAGGCGGACTCGAGGAAGCGCATCCAGAAGGCCTTCCGGGGGAAGGGGCCGAAGAACACCCGCCTGCGCAAGGTGCGCTATCGCGTGCTCAAGCGGTGCAAGTTCGAGCACATCCAGGCGGCGGTCGACGCGGCGAAGAGCGGCGACCGCATCCTGATCCTCCCCGGCGTCTACAAGGAGGAGCCCTCGCGCGCCTTCGAGCACAACAAGCCCTCCTGCGGCGAGCTGTTCGACCCGGGCGACGGCCACGGCAAGTACGCGACCTACGCCTACCAGCTGAAGTGCCCGAACTCGCGCAACCTGATCTTCATCGGCGGCGACCAGAACGACGACGGCACGTGCGACGAGAAGTGCGACCTCCAGGTCGAGGGCCTCGGCCGCAAGCCGACCGACGTGCTGATCGAGGGCGACCGCCTCAAGGAGGACGTCATCCGCGCCGACCGCGCGGACGGCATCTACATCAAGAACGTCCACACCGACCAGGGTTCGTTCAACGCGATCGACGTCGTGGAGACCAACGGCTTCCGCCTCGGTGATCTCGAGGCCACGTGGAGCCAGAACTACGGGGTGCTCTCCTTCACCTCCGACAACGGGCTGTACGAGGACATCGAGGCGTACGGCAACGGTGACTCCGGCATCTACCCCGGTTCCGGCCCCGAGACGCACTGCAACGGCTACGGCATCGAGATCCGCCGCGTGAACTCGCACGGCAACGTCCTCGGGTACTCGGGCACGGCGGGCAACGGCACCTTCGTGCACGACTCGAACTTCTCGAACAACTCCGCCGGGATCTCTGACGACTCCTTCGCCTCCGGGCACCCGGGCATGCCGCAGGACTGCTCGAAGTGGGAGGGCAACAAGATCAACTCCAACAACGTCAACTACTTCGAGCTCGACAACCAGCAGTACTGCGCGAAGACCCCGTTCGAGGACCGCCCGCGCGAGCGCGTCTGCCCCCAGTTCCAGGTACCGGTCGGCTCCGGTTTCATCCTCTACGGGGTCAACGACAACCTGTTCATCAACAACGAGATCACCGACAACTGGCGCTCCGGGGCCCGGCTCTTCTGGGTGCCGGCGACGATCCGCGGCGAGAACGACCCGGCCAAGCAGACCGACACCTCCAACGGCAACAAGTTCATGGGCAACATGATGGGCGTGACGATGAGCGGGGAGCGGGCGCCCAACGGCATCGACTTCTTCTGGGACGAGCAGGGCGAGCGCAACTGCTGGCAGGCCAACAAGGCCTTCGGCGACCAGCAGCCGACGTCCGATCCGGCCCCGCTTCCGAGCTGCCCGGGCTCGCCGTTCAAGCTGGTGGGGAACATCTCAAAGCTGGCGCAGGAGGTCCCGTGCGCCACCTGGAACCCGGACACCAACCAGATGCCCGTCGGCTGCACCTGGTTCACGACGCCACCGAAGCCCAGGTGAGGCGCACGGCGCTGGCAGCGCTCTGTGCCGCCGCCTCCGCGGCGGGACTCGCGGCCTGCGGCGGCGGTGAGGACTCGACCGCTGTCGCCCCGGCGCGTGGCGCGGCAACACCGATCGTCGCCGAACGCGGCCTCTCCTGGGTCGCGCTCCCGGAGGCCTACGACATCAAGGAGCTCCCCGGCGACCGCGTGATCCAGGGAGAGCTGCGCAACAACACCGGCGAGCCGGTGGACCTCCGGGTCGACCAGGTCGACGTGCGCGACACGGGCGGGAAGCCGCTGCGGATCTCCGTGCGCTTCGCCCAGGCTTTCGGGCACGCGCTCTACGGCCCGGGCGGCCCCCCGGCCCCGCTCGAGGCCTCCCGCTACGACCAGGCCCGCCTGGGCGAACGCGTCACGCTGCCGAGCGGGGAGACGCAGCCGATCACGCTGGCCTGGCGCGAGCAGGACGGCGTGGCCGCCGACAGCGTCAAGGTCTCCGGCTACGAGCTCGAGCTGCCCCGGTAACGTCCTCGGAGTGCGCGACTACGACCCCAACGCGAGCCTCTCGGTCTTCGCCGTCGTCATCGGCGGGGTGCTCGGCCTGGCCCTGGGGTTCGTGCTCGGGTTCGGCGGCGTCGGAGTGGTCCTGCTGATGATCGTCGGCATCCTCACGGCGAGTTTGCTGGCGAGCGCGCTGGGCGTCGTCGGGGAGCGCGGCGGACGGCGGCCGCCCGAGGACGACCTGCCGCCCGAGTACTACGACTACTGAGTGTCCACGACGCGGGCCCGGGCTCAGGCGACGTCGCGGAGCTTCTGGGCCTCCGCGAGCGACTGCAGCTTCTTCAGCGACTGGTTCTCGATCTGACGGATGCGTTCGCGCGTGACGTTGAAGGTGCGGCCGACCTCGTCGAGCGTGCGGGGGTGCTCGCCGCCCAGCCCGTAGCGGAGCTCGAGCACGCGGCGCTCCCGGTAGGAGAGGTTCTCGAGCGCCTCGCGGAGCGCCTCCTTGGTGAGGATCTCGGCGGCCCGCTCGTACGGGGACTCGGCGCGCTCGTCGGCGATGAACTGGCCGAACTCCGACTCCTCCTCGTCGCCGACCGGCTTCTCGAGCGAGACCGGGGCCTGGGCGGAGCGCTTGATCGACTCGACCTCCTCGGGGTCGATGCCGGTGACGTCGGCGATCTCCTCCGGGGTGGGCTCGCGGCCGAGCTCGGTGACGAGCTTGCGCTCGGCGCGGCCGATCTTGTTGAGCTTCTCCACGACGTGGACCGGGATGCGGATCGTGCGCGCCTTGTCGGCCAGGGCGCGGGCGATGGCCTGGCGGATCCACCAGGTCGCGTAGGTGGAGAACTTGAAGCCCTTGCGGTAGTCGAACTTCTCCGCGGCGCGCACCAGGCCCAGGGTGCCCTCCTGGATGAGGTCCAGGAACGGGAGGCCCTGGTTGCGGTAGTTCTTGGCGATCGACACCACCAGGCGCAGGTTGGACTCGACCATCTTCTGCTTGGCGTCGAGGTCGCCGCGCTCGATGCGCTTGGCCAGATCGACCTCCTCCTGCGCCGTGAGCAGTCGGACCTTGCCGATGTCCTTCAGGAAGAGCTGAAGGGCGTCGGTGGTCATGTCCGGGCGGAAGTCGATCGTCGTCTTCGCCTTGGCGCGGCGGGCGCCGCGCTTGTCGGGCGCGCGCTCGACCTCGTTGGGCGCTGCGGTGGCGGGGTCGATCTCCTCGACCAGCTCCACCTCAGAGCCCTCGAGGAAGCCGTGAAGGTCCTCGATGTCGGCCTCGTCCAGATCGAGCTCGGAGACCGCGGTGGCGATCTCGGCGTAGGTCAGGACGCCGGTCTGCTGGCCCTTGGCCAGCAGGCCCTTGATCTCTTCGAGCTCTTGCAGTTCCACAACAGACATGTAAATCGCCTTCGCGTTTCTCGGCCTCGGCCGTTGCGGCCCC
>JACDAP010000086.1 GCA_013695395.1 Solirubrobacterales bacterium | reverse complement strand
CGTAGCGGAGGTTCGTGGGCTCGGTGACAAGGACGGCGTCGAGGTCGGCCTCCCGGGCGGCCGCGACGAGGCGGTCAGCACGGTCAGCCATCGAGGTGCTCCTTGATCAGGATGAGTGCGTCGCGATACCCGTCCGGGCCCTTGCCGCTGACGGTGGACAGGCAGTGGTCGGCGACGACCGAGTGGCGACGCCACTCCTCCCGTTGCTGTACGTCGGAGAGGTGGACCTCGACGGCGGGCAGCGCCGCGATCTCCAGCGCGTCGCGAATCGCCCAGCTGTAGTGGGTCCAGGCACCGGGGTTGATGAGCAGCCCGTCGGCGAGCCCCTCCAGCGTGTGGAGGTGCTCGACGAGCTCGCCCTCGTGGTTGGTCTGGAAGAAGCGGGTGGTGAGCCCGAGCTCGCTCGCCCAGGCGGTGATGCGGTACTCGAGCGCGTCGAAGCTCAGCCCGCCGTACATCGTCTCCTCGCGCCGACCGAGCTGGTCGAGGTTGACCCCGTGGACGATCTCGATGCGATTGCGGACGCTCATGCCTCGGGCAGGCTCGCAGATCAGCCGACGAGCTCGGTGATCGCCGCCAGCAGCTCGGGCGCACCGACAGTCCGCCCGTGGTGCACGTCGCCGGGGCCGTCGACCAGGACGAAGGGGACGTGCTCGCCCGTGCGCTTCTTGTCCTTCATCGTCGCCGCGGCGACCTCGGCGGGGTCGATCGCGGCGATCTTGGTCGGCAGGCCGGCGCGGCCAAGAAGCGCAGCGACCTCCTCGCGGAGCTGCGACTGTCCGGACAGGGCGAGCGCGGCCAGCAGGCCCAGCCCGACCGCCTCGCCGTGGCGCAGGCGGGTGTAGCCGGTGACCGTCTCGATCGCGTGGCCGACGGTGTGCCCGAGGTTCAGGAGCTGACGCCGGCCGCCGTCCCGCTCGTCCGCGGCGACCACGGCGAGCTTCGTCCGAGCGCACGCAAGAATCGTCGCGTCGTCGACGTCACGGCCCGCGGCGACCTTCTCCCAGAGCGGACCACCCGCGATCAGCGCGGTCTTCAGCACTTCGGCGTACCCGGCCGCGAACTCCTCGGCGGGGAGCGTCGAGAGGGTCGTCGGATCGACGAGCACGGCGCTCGGCTGGTGGTAGGCGCCGACGTAGTTCTTCGCCTCCGGGAGGTCGACGCCGGTCTTCCCGCCGTAGGCCGAGTCGACCTGGGCCACGAGCGTGGTCGGCACCTGCACGACGGGAATGCCGCGCTGGAAGGTCGCGGCGGCGAAGCCCGCGAGGTCGCCGACGACGCCGCCACCGAGGGCGATCAGGTGGTCGGCGCGGGTGGCGCCCTGGGCGACGAGGGCCCGCCAGACGGCCTCGGTGGTCGCGAGCGTCTTGGCCTGCTCCCCCGGCGGGATCTCCACCAGGCCGGCCAGACCCGGGACCAGGCCGCCGTAGAGCGGGGCGACCGTCTCGTCGGTGATGCAGAAGCGGCGCCCCTCGATCGGCCAGCCGACGCCGCCGAGCACACCGCGGCCCACGAGGACCGGGTAGTCCCCGGAGGCGCTCTGGGCCCAGACGAGCTTCGTGCCCTCCGGCGCGTCGGCGAGCGCGACCAGCTGCGGAAGTGCGGCGGCGAGAGCGTCCCGCGCGCCCTCCGGCAGGAACGCGTCGGCGAGCCTCTCGTACAGGCTCCGGCGCTCCTCGTAGAGCGCCGTGAAGGCCTCGCGGTCACGCGCCAGCGGCCGCCCCTTCCCAGCCGCCCGGGACCAGGCGAGCTCGATCCCGATCTCACAGAGGACCACGGTGTGGCGTGCCAGCGCGGAGCGGGTGGCGCTCGAGAGCACCGCACCGCCGCCGAGGGAGACGATGCCGCCGTCGGCCCGTTCGAGCAGCTCGCAGGCCGTGCGCTCCTCGAGCGCACGGAAGGCGGCTTCCCCGTCCCGGTCGAAGAGCTCCTCGATCGAGCATCCGGCCTCCTCCTCGACGAGCCGGTCGCTGTCTGCGGCGGGCGCGCCGCCGAGCAGCAGGGCGGCCTCCTTGGCGAGCGTCGTCTTGCCGGCTCCCATGAAGCCGACGAAGACCAGCGCGGGCCTCATGCGCACCCCACCGCGGACCTCATGCGGCGCGAGGCCAGCCGATGCGCTCGCGGTACGCGCCCACGGCGGCCTTGACGTCGTCGATGTGGTCGCCTCCGAACTTCGCCCGGTAGGCGTCGGCGAGGACGAGCGCGACCATCGCCTCCCCCACCACGCCACCGGCGGGCACCGTGCAGGAGTCGGTCCGCTCGCGGAGCGCCTGAGCGGGCTCCTTGGTGTCGATGTCGACCGAGCGCAGCGGCTTGGTCAGCGTCGGCAGCGGCTTCATCGCGACCCGGGCGACCAGCGGGTCGCCGTTGCTCATGCCTCCCTCGATGCCGCCCGCGTGGTTCGTCGGCCGCGTGTACGCGCCGTCCTCGTAGAAGATCTCGTCGTGCGCGCCGGAGCCGGGCGTCTGCGCGAGCCCGAAGCCGTCGCCGAACTCGACGCCCTTCATCGCCTGGATGGAGACGAGCGCCATGGCGAGCTTGCCGTCGAGCTTCTCCTCCCACGAGACGTGCGAGCCGAGGCCGGGCACGAGGCCGAAGGCGACGACCTCGAAGACGCCGCCGATCGACTCGTTCGCCTTGCGCTGGACGTTGATGTGCTTGACCATCGCGCGGCTCGTGTCGGGATCGAGGCAGCGGACGGGATCGTCGTCGACCCCGGCGAAGTCCGCGAGCGCGACGGCGCGGGGCGTGACCGCGACCGCACCGATCCGGGTGACGTGGGAGACGACCTCGACGCCGAGGGCCCGCAGGAACGCCTTGGCGAGCGCCCCACCGGCCACGCGGGCCGCGGTCTCGCGGGCAGAGGCGCGCTCGAGGATGTCGCGCACGTCGGTGAGGCCGTACTTCTGGGTGCCGACGAGGTCGGCGTGGCCGGGCCGCGGGAGGTGGACTTCGGGAACCTCGGCCTCGACGGGCCAGGGGTTCATCCGCTCCTCCCAGTTGGAGTAGTCCTTGTTGGCGACCTGGAGGGCGATCGGGCCGCCGAGCGTGCGGCCGTGACGGACCCCGGAGGTCACGTAGGCGCGGTCCTTCTCGATCTTCATCCGGCCGCCGCGGCCGTGGCCGAGCTGCCGGCGGGCCATGTCGAGGTCGATCGCCTCGCGGTCGAGCGGGAGCCCGGCGGGCAGCCCTTCGACCAGGCAGGTCAGGCCGGGGCCGTGGGATTCGCCGGCGGTGATGAGCCTCAGAGCCATGGCCCTTCACTCTATGGAGCGGCCCCGCCCCGGCGAGTTCCGGCGCGCCGCCGGTCGTCCCTACAGCACGGGTGAGAACTCCGGCATCTCCCACAGCCCTTCGGCCGGTAGCGCGGCGAAGCGCCCGCCGCCGACCTTGGAGAGATCGACCGCCGAGGCGTCCGCGGCGCCCGGGAGGTGCGCGCCGAGCTTGGCCGACTTCGCCTTGCGCACGCGCCGGAGCAGGCCGGTCTTGTCGTCGTAGGTGTACCGGTCCGTTCCGAGCTCGTCGTCGGAGGGCGACTCCTTCGTCGCGGTCTTCGCCTTGCCCTTGGCCGGCGTGTCGGCCGTGGTCGTCGTGCCGCTCCCGGATGCCGTGCCGCGGCGCCGCACGTCCACGACCGTCAGGGTGTACTGCGTGACCGAGTCGTCGTCGTTGGTGACCGCCAGCTTGGCCGTCTGGCCGGCGCGCATCTCGATCGTCTCGCAGATCGCCTTGTCCGGCTTGCACGTGGCCTGGCCACTGGCCTTGACGTCGCTCGAGAGCAGGAAGACGGCCGTGCGGCGGTCGGTGAGGACCCCGAGGTAGACGAAGAACGGCTGCTCCACCGTCGGCAGCGGCGTCAGCCGGGCGACGGTGCGGCGGGGCCTCGAATCGCCGGGGCGGCCGAAGCGGATCTCGGTGACGTAGGTGGTCAACGAGGGCGCGCTGGGCGTGGCGTCCGGCGCGGGAGTCTTGTCCGGCGCGGGAGTCTTGTCCGGCGCCGGGGTCGCGTCCGGAGCGGGCGTGGCTTTCCCGCCGCCCGGGGAGCCGGCGCCGTTCGCCGAGGCGTCGG
>JACDAP010000065.1 GCA_013695395.1 Solirubrobacterales bacterium | reverse complement strand
CGCCCCGTCTGCGGTTCTCGGCTTGGAGTCGCTCGGCGCCATCCGCGAGATGCTAGGGGCGCCGTCGAGAGGCCACAGGGCTCAGATCAGCCGCCGCCCAGCGACGTCGCTGCCTGGGGAACCCCGGCACGGCGCCGCCCCGCGTCCAACGTGGCGGCCGCACGCGTACCTAGGGCGATCGCGGTGTTCTGCCCGGGCTCTGACATGTAGTCGGCGGCGAACTGGACCCGCGACTCGCGCCGCAGCCCCGCCTGGAAGGCAGCGCGGGGGCCCGTCGCGCCCGGGGGCAGGAACGGCAGGCAGTGCTCCCAGCGCCGCACGTGCGTGTAGTCGACGGTGCCGCGCAGCTCGGGGAACATCCGGAAGATCGAGGTCAGCGTCCGCTCGACGATCTCCTCGTCGCTGCGGTCAAACCATGCGGCGGCCGCATCGGTCTCCCAGCCGACACCGAGGAGCCCGTGGCCTGACGGAGCGCGGTCCGGTGACTTGTTGCTGTCGATGAAGATCATCGCCACGGCCGGATCCTCGCACGACGGCACCTGCACGAAGACCGCGGGGGAGTCGGGCGGGCGCGTGGTCCCGATCGACACGCCGAGTCCCCGCGTGTAGCCGATGTCGCATAGCGGTGTGAGCAGGTCGCGGTGCTCCTCGCAGATGTCGCGGGCCACGGGGGCCGGACACGCGAGCACGCAGGCGTCGAACGTCCCGCTGCAAGGGTTCCCGGCCGCGTCCGAGTAGACGACCTCGACACCGGTGGCACCCTCGGAGACCGACTGGACCGGCGTGTTGAGGTCGACGGGGACTCGGTCGCAGAGGGCCTGGACCATGCACTGCTGCCCGCCGTCGAGTGATCCGAACTGCCCATTGACGACGTTGCCCATCGCCGAGAAGAGGGTGAGCTTTCCGACCTTGTCGGAATCGGCGATCTGCATCACCCGGCAGATCGGATCGAGGAGATAGGCGTCGATCTCGTCGGTCAGTGCGCGGTGGGCGTACTCACGGCAAGTCTCGGTATCGATCGGCGCGCCCTTGTGGAAGTCGACAGAGTCGAGGAGGCCGCCGAACTTGGCCCGGCCGACGTCCCAGGCCAGCCGCAGCGTGCGGATCTTGCTGCCCAGGGAGATCAGGTCGGTGCTCAGCCCCGAGCGGAGCGGGCGATCCATGCGCAGCAGCCGCACCCGGCCATCGCGGTAGACCCCGAAGTACGGAGGGCTCGGCGAGACGTGCAGGCCGAGCTCCGCGGCCAGGTCCATATACCACCGGTAGTACGTGAGGTGCACCACGGTGGCGCCGGTGTCGCAGAGGTATCCGCTCTCAGCCACCGTGTTGACCCGCCCGCCGGCGATCGAGGCCGCCTCGAAGACGCGAACGTCCCAGCCTTTCTCCTGCAGGCGGTAGGCGGACGTCAATCCGCTCAGCCCGCCTCCGACGATCGCGGCCGACGGTCGTGTGTTCGTCATCTCAGCTCACTCCTATCTCGGTCTTGGCTGTGCGCTCTTCAGGCTGTGGGCCGTCGGTCGCGCGCTGCTCGAGCTCGGCCTCGGCGGCGGCCACACGCGTCGAACGCACCGGGATCGGCCAGAAGAATCTCGTCCGGGCCATCACCGGCTGGTAGTCAGGGCGGGCGCCCATGATCTGGTCGGTCATCCGGCTTCCGGTGAGCGCGGTGAGCATCAACGTGTTGATCAGCGGCCCGATCACCGTCCACCAGACGGCGGAGTTCCCTGCCACCGCGACGAGCCATATGCCCCACCAGACGGTGGTCGTGCCGAAGTAGTTCGGGTGGCGCGAGTGCTTCCACACGCCCGTGCGGAGATACCGCGGTCGTTTGTCG
The DNA here is from genome assembly GCA_013695395.1 of Solirubrobacterales bacterium. Lineage (GTDB taxonomy): Bacteria > Actinomycetota > Thermoleophilia > Solirubrobacterales > Solirubrobacteraceae > Paraconexibacter. The sequence continues at coordinate 8,292 of JACDAP010000065.1, read as the reverse complement.
AGGGCGAGGAACGCCTGCAGCTGCCCGTCGGCAAGCGACTCGAAGTACAGGCCGATCCCGAACACGGCCAGGCCGACGAAGGCAAGCCCGCTCAGGGGGCCGTCGGCGGCCCGGTTCATCAGGATGCCCACGACGGCCGGACTGCCTACGAGAATGATCAACGGGGCCTGCGGCTCCATGACCTTGAAGAAGCTCTTCCACCAGTAGCCCGGTGAGAGGTCGGCGCGGAACTTCATGTACCGCGGGTCACCGCCGTGCACCGGGATGAACCGCCGCCAGCGCGCGGCGAGGTACCAGCCCAAGCGGCAGCCATGGAAGGCGACCATCGCCATGAGGACTGCGGCCGTGCCGGAGGCGGGGCGGGCGATCGCGTACGCGAGCACCGCGGGGACGACGTAGCCGAACCCGTAGTACGCGTCCATCATCGAGTGACTGCGCTGGAACAGCCCGACGAACCAGAAAATGGTGACGACGGCGAACGTGCATGTGGCCAGCAGGAGGAAGACGCTGGTGCTGTTGCCGGGATCTATCCCCAGGTCGGAGACGAGTTGTGTCATGGCTCTCCTTCTTCGTGGCGGCGGCTAGACGCCGACCGACGTCATGGCGGCCATCAGCTCACGGGTGTAGCCGACGATCGCCCGGTTCTTGTTGAAGACGACAGCGCCGACGAGTTCGCCATCTCGGCGGGCCTCGACGATGAGCCGGCGCGCCGCGGCGTCCTCTTCGACGGTCTCGAAGTGGGTGGCCGCCGCGAGCAGCCCGGCCGACTTGATCTTGACGTCGTACTGATCGGACCAGAACGTCGGTACGACCGAGAACGGCCGTCGCTCGTCGGGGGCGGCAAGCAGATTGGCGACGGCGCTGCGGGCCATCTCTCGGGCCGTGCTCCAGTGCTCGACGCAGACGAGCCCGTGCGGCTCCGGGGCGTGCGGATGCGCCCATGCGGCGACGTCCCCGGCGGCCACGACGTCGTCGACCCCGCGCACGAAGCACCACGGGTCGCAGGCGACGTTCCCCCGGATCAGCTCGACGCCGGACCCCGTGAGCCACTCGGAGTTCGGCTCTGAGCCCAGGGCGAGCAGTACGACCTCGGCGGGGATCAGCTCGCCGTCCTGCAGCCGCACCCCCACCACCCGACCGGCGTGGTGCTCGAAGCCGGCGACTGCGGCGCCCATCCGGAAGTGCACGCCGTGCTCCTCGTGGATGCGGCGGGCGGCATTCCCGGCGACTGCGCCGATGACCGGCATCGGGTGGGCCGCGACGTCGACGAGCGTCACGCGATCGACACCCTGCTTGCGCAGCGATGCGGCCACCTCACAGCCGATGAACCCGGCGCCGATGATGACGACGTCCGAGGCGTGAGCGGTCGCGCGCTGCAGGGCACGTGCGTCGTCGAGCGAACGCAGCAGGTGGAAGCCCGAGGTCTGCGGCAGCTCCGGCCAGGGCCGAGCGCGGCGCCCGGTCGCGATCACGAGGCCGTCGTAGCTCACCTCCTCGCCGCCGGCGAGGCGCACGACGTGGGCATCGGCGTCGAGCCCGACCGCCGCGTCCCCCAGCCGCCAGTCGACGTCCAGGCCGTCGCACGGGAAGCCGGTCGCTCCGGCCTCCATGGTGCCCAGCAGCACCTGCTTGGACAGCGGCGGGCGGTCGTACGGGCGGTGCCGCTCGTCGCCCACGAGGGTAACGCGCCCCGGGAACCCGGAGAGCTCCTGCACCGCGCGGTGACCGGCCAGACCGCCCCCGACGACGACGACGTGCTCCATCGGACCTCAGCTCTCGGCCGGGACGACGGGCGGGTCCATGGCGGTTCGGATCTCGTCGACCCCCTGGCCCGCGGTGCGGCTGCCGTTGACCAGCTCGTTCTGGAGGTGGCCGATCTGGTGCAGCGCGAGAGCGGTGTCCATCGCGACGCGCTGCCCCATCGCCTCCTCGGCGGCGTGTACGGCGCTCTTGGCGAGGGCGAGGCTCAAGCGCGGCATCCTCGCGATGTCCGCGGCGAGCTCGGCCGCGGTGGCGTGGAGGTCGGCGACGGGAACCACGCGGTTGACCATCCCCAGCTCGTACGCCCGCTGTGCGGAGAAGGGCCGACCGGTGAACAGCATCTCCTTCGCGAAGCGGATGCCGCACTCCCACGGATGCTTGAAGGCCTCGACGCCGTTGACGCCCATGAGGACGAGCGGGTCGGCGAAGTACGCGTCATCGGCCGCGACGATGAGGTCGCAGGCCCACGCGAGCTTCAGGGCGCCGGCCAGGCACGCACCCTGCACGACCGCGATCGTCGGCTTCGGGATCGCCCGCCAGCGCCGGTACATCCCGAGGTAGATCTCCTCCTCGCGGGCCCAAGTGCGGTCCGCGCCGGCCTTGCCGACGTGGTCCCACCACATCGTGCGCCGGTCGAAGCTCTTCTCGTAGTCCAGGCCGGGCGACTTCAGGTCGTGTCCGGCCGAGAAGTGGTCCCCCGCCCCGCCGAGGACGGCGACGATCAGCTCGTCGTCGGCGGCGAAGCGCGCGAACGCGTCGTCCAGTGCGTAGAGCAGCGCCGAGTTCTGCGCGTTGCGATACCGCGGGCGGTTGAGGGTCAGCCAGGCGACGGGGCCCTCGGTCTCGAACCGCACCAGCGGCTCGTCGGGCTCCTCAGACATGTGCTTTCTCGCCGGCTGGGTCGGTCTCGCCGGACGGGCTCTCGAGCTGAGAGGCGACCCGGCTCTCGTACTCCACCCGCTTGCTCTGGTCGGCCTGCAGGAGGAGCAGATCCGTCCGCGAGAGGCGGGTCAGCATGTGGCGGAGCTTGTAGGGGACAGCAGAGAAGCCGAGCGACATGACGCCGATGGCGGGCGGGACGAACTCCGCGAACTTCGGCCGCTCGAGGACGCGGATGATCCCGTCGGCAACCTCGGACGGATCGACCGCGCGGACGCCACGGACGTCCTTGAGGCCCTTGGACATGTCCGACTTGATGACCGCGGGCACGACCACCGAGATCTCGACGCCGCTCCCGCGCAGCTCCATCTTCACCGCCTCGGAGTAGCCGAGCAGCCCGAACTTCGAGGCGCAGTAGGTCGCGACGCCGCCGCCCGCCAGCCAGGACGCGCCCGAGGCGACGTTGACGATGTGACCGCTGCCACGCTGCTTCATCCGGCGCGCGGCGTCTTTCGTGCTGAAGATGATCGCGCCGAGGTTGACGTCCAGAATGCGCTGGCTCATCTCGTCTCGCTCTTCATCGAACGCCGAGATCGGCATGATCGCGGCGACGTTGCAGAGGAAGTCGACCGGTCCCAGCCGACGTTCGACCTCGTCGAGGTAGCGCGTGTAGGCGACCCGGTCGGAGACGTCGAGCGCCATCGGGAGGACGTCCGGCGTGCCGATGCTCGCGGCGACCTCGTCGAGCTTCTCCTGGCTCAGGTCGGCCATCGCCACCTTGACGCCGCGCTGCACGAGCTTGCGCGCGAGCGACGAGCCGACAGCACCGGTCGCTCCCGTGACCACCGCCACCTTGCCGGACAACTGCTTCGCTTGCTTGGCCATGATCGGACTCCTTCTTTGGTTGGTGGGAGTTCCCGCGGCCCTCAGGCCGGGATGAGTTCGACGGGCAGCGAGTACACGCCGCGGCTGTAGTTGTCTTTCAGGTAGTCGATCTCGCCGGTCGGACGAATCTCCTTGGTGCGCGTGAAGAGCTCCTCCAGCAGGACCTTCATCTCGAGCGCCGCGACGTGCTTGCCCAGGCAGGCATGCACCCCCCGCCCGAATCCGAGATGCGGATTGGGGTCCCGGGCGAGGTCGAACGCGCGCGGGTTCTCGAGGGCCCGCTCGTCGAAGTTGCCGGCGGCGAAGAGCATCGCGACCTGCTCGCCCTCGCGGATCGTGCGGCCGTGGAGCTCGACGTCACGGGTGGCGACCCGGCAGAGGCTGATGATGGCGTTGCCGATGCGGACGAACTCCTGCGCAACCGTCGGCGGGATGTCGTGCTGCCGCTCGCGCAGCCACGCCATCTGCTCGGGGTTGCGCATGAGCTCGTGCATGCCGTGGCAGAGCGCGGCCCGTGTGGTCTCGGCGGCACCGCTGGCGAAGAGGGCGACGTTGCCCTGGACCTCGTCATCGCCGACGTGCATCTCGGCGATCTGGTTGAAGACGTCGTCGGTCGGAGCCGCGTCCCGCTGCCTGACCTGATCGAGGCCGTAGCTCCAGAGCTCCATGAGCGCCTGGCCGACCTTCTCCGGCGCGGTCGCGACCCGCTCGTCGAACGGCGAGGCGAACGTGTCGACCCAGGTGAAGAACTGGGCGCGGTCGGCCTCGGGCACGCCGAGGATGTCGCCGAGCGCCTGCACGGGCATGAGGTGCGCGACGTCGTCGACGAAGTTGATCTCCCGCTTCTCGAGGGCGACGTCGACGACCTGCTTGGCGTACTTCCGGAAGGTCTGCTCGAGCTGCTGTACGCGCGCCGGGCGGAAGCCGCGCCCGACCATCGCGCGCTTGGTCTTGTGCTCGTCGCCGTCCTGCACAATCAGGCCCGGCTTCGTCTGGGGATCGAGCGGCGCGTAGTTCCAGATCAGCGGGTGCTTGATGTTGGAGGCCCACGTCTGCGGATCGCGGTCGATGGCGGAGATGTCCTCGTGGCGACTCACCACCCACACCGAATCGATCAGGATCGGATGATCGAGCTCGATGTGCACGACCGGCTCGTGGTCGCGCATGTGCTGGTACAGGTCGAGCGGCAGCCCGAACGTCGTCGGATCCCCGCTTCCGTAGACCTCGGGATCAAAGACCTGGCTGCTGATCAGGTCACTCACAGTAGACACGGCAGGAGCTCTCCTCGGATGACGTGGTGGTGCTCGGATCGGCCCGGAACGCTTGCTGGGCCGAGATCGACGCTACCACACTTTGTTCGATACCCGGAACATTCGTTCAGAACCAGGTCCGGCTGATCAGTTGGTTGGTGACAAGCATCAGACCAGGAATTCGACTCGAACGCAAACGCCTCGTCGACCGGTCCGGCACCGACAGTCGTTCTTGATATGGAACTTTTGGTCGAGATATGGAATGCTGTTCGTATGCACACGACCGAGTTCGAAGTCCTTTCCGACGACGCCATCGAGGCCCTGAGAAGCAAGATCGACGAGCCGGTGCACCGCGGGCGCGTCTACCGATCCGTGCTCGACGCCGACGCCATCAAGGCATACGCGCTCGGGATCGGCGACCCCAACCCGCTGTGGACGGACCCCGGCCACCGCCCAGGGCAGCCGCTGCTCGCCCCGCCGTCCGCGCTCTTCTCGATGGATCGCGTGCTCAGCGGCTACGTGATGGGCCTCCCCGGCATCCACGCGATGTGGGCGGGCGCGGACATCCGCTACGAGCGGCCGCTCCAGGAGGGGGACCGCCTCACCGGGACAGCGAGGCTGAAGGACCTCATCGAGCGTCCCAGCCGGTTCGCCGGTCGTTCCTTCCAGCAGATCTACACCGTCGAGTTCCACGATCCGGCCGGCGAGCTCGTGGCCACCGGGGACTCCTACTGCTTTCGCATCGCCCGCGACGCCGCTCGTGAGGCGGGCAAGTACGAGCCGATCCGCGTGGAGTGGACGCCCGAGCAGATCGCCGAGCTCGGTCAGCGCTACGCGGAGCAGGAGGCGCGCCGACGCGGGTCGACCCCACGGTACGTCGAAGAGGTCCAGGTCGGGGACTCGGTCCCGCCCATCATCAAGGGCCCGTACACGGCGACGACGGCCGTCGCCTTCCTCCTGGGCTGGGGCGGCCTCTACGTGCGCGCCCACGGCGACGCCTTCGAACTCTACGAGCGGCACCCTGCGCTGGCCATCCCCAACGAGTGGGGCGTTCCCGAGCCGCCCGAGCGCGTGCACTGGGACCCCATCCTGGCCGCCCGCGTCGGCGTCCCCGGGGCCTACGACTACGGTCCCGAGCGCTGGTCCTGGATGAGCCACGTCGTCACCGACTGGATGGGCGACATGGGCCACCTGCAGCGCATCAACGTCGAGGTCCGGCGCCACAACGTGCTCGGCGAGCTCGTGACCTGCGACGGCACGGTCACCGGGGTCGACACGGCCACCGGCGTGGTGCAGCTCAAGCTCAACGGCGTCAACCAGGACGGGCACGAGTCGGCCCGCGGCACGGCCGAGGTCGTGCTGCCGAAGCGGGGGCATGACCATGGGGCTGCTTGACGTCGCCGGCCCCGAGGAGGCCGCCGCGGCGTTCTCCTGGAACGCGCTCTGGGACCTGTTCGACGGCACAGACGAACGGCTGAACATCGCCCACGAGTGCGTCGACCGCCACCCGCCGCAGCACGTTGCGGCGCGGATCGCCCACGCTGACGGCAGCCTCGAGGAACTGACCTTCGGGGATCTCAGCGCCGCCACGTCGCGTCTGGCACACACGCTCGCCGACGATCTCGGCATCGGCCCGGGAGACCGGATCGGCGTGATGATGGAGCCGTCCTCCGGCTTCTACACGGCCGTCCTCGGCGCGATCAAGCGTGGCGCAGTGGTGGCCCCGCTGTACACGCTCTTCGGTCCCGACGCCGTACGCGACCGGCTGGAGGACTGCGGTGCCTCGCTCGTGCTCGTCGACGAGACGACCGAGGCCACGGTCCGGCCGCTCGGCTACCGGACGTTGCGCTTCGACACCGAGGTCCTGCCACGGCTCGAGGGCAAGCCCGAGAGCTACGAGCCGACGACCGCCGGGCGTGACCTCGCGGTCCTTCAGTACACCTCCGGCACCACCCGGCAGCTCCCCGAGGGGGTCCCGCACGACCACCGTGCGATCGTGACCCTCGCGCGCGCGGGTATCTACGCGCTGGGGCTGCGGTCCGAGGACCGGTACTTCTGCCCGTCCTCGCCGGCCTGGGGACACGGCCTCTGGCACGGCACGTTCGCGCCGCTGTCGCTCGGCGTCGCGCTCGGCACGTTCTCCGGAAGGTTCTCCATCGAGAAGGTCGCCGACGCGATACGTGAGCTCGGCATCACGAACCTCGCGGCCGCCAGCACCATCTACCGGATGCTGCTGCGCGCCGACCGGGCCACGGATCTCGACACCCTGGCGAAGGCGTCGTACACCGGTGAGGAACTGGACCCCGCGGCCCAGGAGGCGTTCCAGGAGGCCACGGGCATCTCGGTCCGCGGGATGTACGGCACCACCGAGACCGGCGTCATCCTGGCCAACTATCCGGGCTTCACCGGCTACGAGCCGCGCCGCGGCTCGCTCGGCAAGCCGCTTCCCGGCTGCGAGGTGACGGTGCTGGACGACGAGGGACGACCGACCGCGCCCGGACAGACCGGCGAGATCAGCATCAAGCGTCGCGGCGCGTGGTTCGGCGCGAAGGACCTCGGGTCGGTCGACGAGGACGGCTACTTCTACTACGGTGGCCGTGCCGACGACGTGATCATCTCCGCGGGCTGGACGATCAGCCCGCTGGAGGTCGAGCGCACCCTGCTGACCCATCCGGACGTCTCCGAGGCAGCGGTCATCGGCGCACCCGACGCTTTGCGGGGCCTCATCGTGAAGGCCTACGTCGTGGCCTCCCGGAGCGGCGAGGCGTTCGTCGCCGAGCTGCAGGACCTCGTCCGTCGGGAGCTCAGCCCCCACGAGTATCCGCGCGCGGTCGACTTCGTGGAAACGCTGCCGAAGACGCCGAACGGGAAGGTCGACCGGCGGACGCTGCGGGCGCAACAACCCCCGGTCACCCAGCACGCCTGACCGAGGCGGGTCCGTCACCGGGTCGGCCGGCGGGGCTACGTCGCCGGCGAGCCCGGCGGGTCAGCGCGCTGCGTGGGCGCGCGCTGGCCGAGGAACCCGAGCACCGCCTCGTTGAATGCAACGGGGGCCTCGATCATCGGGCAGTGCCCGGCGGTCGCGACGACTTCGAGCCGGCCGTCGGGCAGGTCCTCGAGCAGGTCCTGGGCGAGCCGCAACGGCAGGATCCGGTCATGGGCACCCCAGACGAGCAGCACCGGTAGACGCAGGTCCGACGGGTCGGCCCTCCCGACCTCCGCAGTCGCCGCGCGCACGGCGTCCACCAGACCGACGGCCGGCAGGCGGGGAATGATCTCGGCCGCCAGTTGCGGCGACAGCGTCCTGGGGTCGTGGAGGAAGAGCCACATGGACGCGCGCCGCAGACGCCCGACACGCGCGACACGCCGCGTGAACACGCGATGCCCGACGAGGGCCTTGGCGACCGCGAAACCGTAACCGACGAGGGCAAGGCGCACGGCGCCGACCGTGACGCCCCCCGCGTTGACGAGCACGAGCCGTGTGACGCGGTCAGCGTCGTCGATCGCGAGCCGCAAC
>JACDAP010000058.1 GCA_013695395.1 Solirubrobacterales bacterium | reverse complement strand
GCCGCAGGCAGCGCCAGTGCCGCCACGAGCAGAATCGCGAGCGGCAGGAGGCCGCGGGCCGGTCGGACTCGGTTGCGCATGTCGCGATGTATCGCACACCTGCGATGACGTCGGCGCTGCCTGGCCGCGGAGCTCGGCCCGGCCCACCTCACGTGCGGGTTCTTCGGCGTGCGGTGCTCCGGGGCTTCCATCGTTCGACCAAGGAGATCCCCCATGGCCCGCGAGGTTCGGTCTGCGCCGTGGTCAACACGGGGTTCGTCGGATGGCTGCTGCTGGCCGGGCGACGGCAGGACGCCCGTGCTCTGGCGGGCTTCGTGCCCGATTGTGTCGTGCTCGTGCGACGGCTGTTGGGCGACGATCGCGTTCCACGCCGCAGCAAGTGGCTGCTCGCCGCGCTGGTGGTCTACCTCGCCTCGCCGATCGATCTGGTTCCCGACCTCATTCCCGTGGCCGGGCAGCTCGACGACGCGATCCTCCTCGCCGTTGTTGTCCGCCGGGTCCTGCGCGCCGCCGGACCCGGGCTCCTGCGCGAGCACTGGCCGGGCCCCGAGTCTTCACTGGAGCCTCGTGCGCCTCGCCTCCGCGCCTACCCGCACACAGGGGGCCCCGTGAGGGTCCCGCGCCCTCCGCAACCCGGATCACTCAGCTGGGTCGCGGAGGGCTCGATCCCGCTTCAGGCCTCGGGCACGCCGCCCGCCGGGGAGGCGGCGCCGAACCAGTCCTTGCGCCAGCCGTTCATCTGCTCGATCTCCTTGGTCTGCGCCGCGATGATGGCCTCGGCCAGCTGCTTGGTCTCGGCGTCGGCCCCCTTCTCGAGCTCGACGCGCGCCATCCGGATGGCGCCCTGATGGTGCGGGATCATCATGTCGATGAAGGCGCGGTCGAACGGCTCGGCGGTCCTGAGTGAACCGGCGTTCATCGACATGCCCATCATCTCGTCGCTGGCGCCGAGGTCACCTTTCGGTGCCCCGCCGCCGGCGAGGCGGCCGTCGATGTCGCGCATCTGGCCGATCTCGTCGCTCTGCGAGCGGATGATGTCGTCGGCCAGGCCCTGGATCTCGGGACGCTGCGAGCGTTCCTTGGCGACCTCAGCCATCTCGACGGCCGAGTCGTGGTGCGGGATCATGTCGGCAGTGAACGCGCGGTCGATCCCGGCGTCGGCGTTCGCCGAATCGCCGCCGGTGGTGACCGAGACGACGAGGACTGCGGCGAGGACGACGAGCGCGCCGACGATGATGCGGATGCGTGTGGTGGTCATGGGGAGTGCTCCTTCAGAGGTGAAGTGGATGGATGAGGTGCCTGCGGCCGCGTGGCCGCAGGCCACCCATCACCGCCTCGAGACCTGAAGGAGGGCGAGATCCGGCGGTCTCGCGCGGCGCACCAGCGCTGCGATGGGCAGAAGCACCGTCGAGAGCGCGGGCCAAGGGGGGGCCGGGAGGCGCAGGAGCAGCGCGGCCAGGGCTGCTGCCAGGGCCAACGCGCCGAGGGCGAGGGCGGCGGCCTGGACAATCGCGAGGCACATCGTCATGAGCGAGGCGCCTGGATCGGCGTCAGCGCCCGCGTCGGCGCCGCGGTCGGGCATCCCGTGGCCGCTTGCAACCATGACGTGCCCCCCGTGACCGGACGGCATGTGGTCCCCGGTGACGGCCCCGTGGGCGGCGAGGACGGACACCCCGAGCAGGAGCGTGAAGGAGAGGAGGGCAAGGCGCCGGCCGCGGCGAAGACGACTGTTCAGCGCGATGAACACTAGGGCTGATTGTAGTCGTGAGGACACCGTGCAGAGCCCGCCGGCGTCTCATCCGGGCGCCGTGCCGTCTGCCCGGACGGCCGGTCAGTGGCGGTGATGACCGGTGCGGACCGTGGTCCAGGACTGCCAGGTGATGCGGAGGATGACCAGGGTGATCGCCAGGCCGATGAGGGGATCGGCGATCGGCAGGCCGACGGCCACGACCGCGGCGGAGGCCACCACCGCCAGCGAGACGTACGCGTCGGCCCGGGCGTGATGGCCGTCGGCGATGAGTGCCGGGCTGTCGAGGCGCTCGCCGGCCCGGGTGCGGACGCGAGCGGCGAGCATGTTGCCCGCGTAGCCGAGGACGCCGGCGGCGGTGAGGGCGAGCAGGTGGTCGGGGGCGACCGGATCGACGATGCGCGTGATCGCCTCGTAGCCCGCGACGCAGGCCGAGACGAAGATCGCCCCGACGACCCAGAGCCCGGCTCCACGTTCAGCGCGCGCGGAGCGCAGCAGGAACGCGATCCCGAGCGGCACCGCGGTCAGCGCGTCACCGACGTTGTGGATCAGGTCGGCGAGGAGGGCGACGCTGCCGGAGGCCAGGTAGATGACGACCTGGATCGCCGCCGTGACGCCCAGGATGAAGAGGGAGAGGACCACCGCGCGCAGCCCCTCCCGGGAGCGCTTGATCGAATCGTCGACGAGGCCGTGGCTGTGGCCGTGGGAGGAGTGCTCGACGGGCCGCGACACCGGGCCACGCTAGCGACCCGTGACACTCAGATCGTAAGGGGGGATCCCCCGCTTCCTCGTCATGGCGGCGACTCGCCCAACTGCCTGCAGCACGCCTCCGATCGGCTACCTCACGGGCATGGCGTCTCGGTCGGGAGGCCGAGGCTGATCCAGTCGTGCATCCCGCCGCGGTAGTACCGGATCGCGGTCGGCGGATGCTCGGCGGCGAGCAGCACGTCTATGGCGTCTGGTGTGGCTCCGCACTGCGGGCCGTTGCAGAAGAAGATGGCGGGCTGTTTCGGGTCGAGCTCGCTGATGCGCTGCAGGGTCTCGGCGTGGGGGATGTTGCGTGCTCCGGGGATCGTGCCGGAGGCGTGGACCTCGGCGGGGCGGGTGTCGATGAGCGGCAGTCCGAGCTCGAGATGCTCCATGACCTCCAGC
>JACDAP010000057.1 GCA_013695395.1 Solirubrobacterales bacterium | reverse complement strand
CGCCGCCGCAACGCAGGTCATCGAGGAGCAGGACGTCCGCGCGGTCCCGATCGGCCGCCACCCGCGCTTCAAGCCCGTCGCCGGGCAGTACGACGGCGCGCCCGTCGCGGGGCTGCCGTGCGGTCCGACGGAGGCCGCCCGCTTCGGCGTCCACCTCGAGCTCTTCGCCGCGGGGCGCGTCATCGTGGTCCCCGCGGGTATCGGCGTCGCGGACGGGCAGCAGGACGGCGCCTTCGTCCGCGGCGGGCGCTGCCGCCACGCGCTCTCCACCACCGAGCCGACCGGCGTGGTCGAGGTCGTCCACGGCACCCGGGCCACCCTCGGGGATCTCTTCGCGCTCTGGGGCGAGCCGCTGACCCCGCGTCGGATCGCGAGCTTCCGGGGGCCGGTCCGCGCCTACGTGGACGGCGAGGTGGTCGAGGGCGACCCGGCGGCGATCCGCCTGCGCCACCACACCCAGATCGTCCTGGCGATCGGCCCGGCGGTCCCGGTCCACTCCGCCTTCGCCTTCCGGGCCGGCCTGTGAGGCGCACGCGTCCAACGGCGCCTCTACGCTGCGGACCCCCCATGCGCCGGTGCATCGCCCTCATCACGCTCGCGCTGCTGCTGAGCCCGGCCAGCGCGATGGCCGACGGCGACCCGGCCTCCGACGTCCTCCTGGCCCAGGACATCTTCCTCCCCTACGCCCCGAACACGGTCTCCCCGCCGGTCGCCGCCGCACTGAAGACCACGGTGGAGCGGGCCCGGAAGGAGGGGTACGCGATCAAGATCGCGCTGATCGCCGACGCGCGCGACCTCGGCTCGGTCGGCCAGCTGCTCAACAAGCCGCAGGACTACGCGAACCTCCTCACCCAGGAGATCTCGCTGAACGTCACGCACGGCGACACGATCCCCGAGCCGCGCGTGCTGACGGTGCAGCCGGCGGGCCTCGGCGGGAACAACCTCGGCGACAACGCGGGCGACGCACTCGAGGGCGTGCTGCCCGAGCAGGGCGCGCCCGACGAGCTGGCCCGCACCGCGGCCGTCGCGGTCGGCAAACTCGCCGCTGCTGAGGGCAAGCCGATCGACCTGCCCGAGCTCCCCGCGGCCGCGGCCGCTCCGGGCGAGGACGGCGGCGGGCTGCCCGCCTGGCTGCTCTACACGGCGCCGGTCCTCCTCGTGGGGATCGCGATCGCCGGGATGAACGCCCGGATGTCGCGCGTCGACGGGTCCGAAGAACCGGCCGCCACGCCCGAGTCGGCACACTAAGGGCGTGGCGAGCTCGCACGTACACGCAGGACCGAGCCCGGACTGGGCCTCCCGCGCGGGTGACCGGCTCGCGGAGGCCGGCTACCGGCGCGGCGGCGCGCGCGACGCGGTGATCGAGCTGCTCGCCGCCCAGCCGTGCGCGCTCTCCGCGCTCGAGATCGAGGAGGCGCTCAAGGGCTCCGCGCGGCAGGTCGCCCGGGCGAGCGTCTACCGCGTGCTCGACGAGCTCGAGCAGCTGAAGCTGCTCTCCCGCATCGAGGTGGGCCAGGGCATCACGCGCTACGAGGCCGCGCACCCGCACGGGGAGCATCACCACCATCACCTCGTCTGCGACGCCTGCGGCGAGGTGATCCCGTTCGAGGACGAGGAGCTCGAGCGCACGATCGTCCGCGTGGCGCGGCGGGTGGACTTCGACGTCGCCGAGCACGACATCGTCCTGCACGGCACCTGCGCCCGGTGCGCCGCTCAGACCGAGCGGACGAGCGGCCGCACCAGCGCGGCCAGCCCGTAGGCGGCGACGAGCGCGAGCGCGATAGAGGCGCCCGCCGCGGTCTGCGCGTGGTAGCTCGCGTAGATCCCGGCCACCCCCGCGAGCACCGCGACCGCGGCCGAGACGACCAGCAACGGGCCGATCCGCCGCGTGAGCAGCCGCGCCGCCGAGGAGGGCCCGATCAGCACCGCCACCACGAGCAGGTTCCCGAGCCCCTGGACGGCCACGAGGATCGTCAGGGCGAGCAGCACGAGCAGCGCGGCGTCGACGGCGCCGGCCCGCACCCCGAGCGCGGCCGCACCGGCCCGCTCGAAGCCGACCACGAGCAGCCGGGTGTGAAGCGCTCGGAGCGCGACCAGCAGCAGCAGCACGAGCCCGCCGGCCAGGGCAAGGTCGGTGTCGCTGACGCCGAGGACGTCGCCGAAGAGCAGCCCCTGGAGCCCGGCCGGCGTGTCGGGTGAGAGCGCGAGCAGGACCCCGAGGCCGAAGAGGCCAGTGACGACGACAGCGACGGCGGTGTCACGGCCGAGCCCCTCGATGCGGCCCGCGAGGGCCACGGCGAGCGCGGCGACGAGCAGGCCCGCCGCGCCGCCGAGCAGCAGGGGGAACCCGACCAGCGCTGCGAGCACGAGGCCCGGCAGCAGCGCGTGGGCCAGCGACTCGGCCGGGTAGGCGAGCTCGTAGAAGAGCACCCAGACCCCGAGCGCTCCGCCCGCAAGTCCAAGCAGGACGACCTCGAGCAGCGCCCGGCGGGAGAGCGCATCGGCCCACGGGTCCGTCAGCCAGCTCAGGACCGAAGCGAGCATCAGTGGTGGTGATGGTGGTGGGCGGGCATGATCGCCCGCTCGTGCCCGTGCTCCGGGCAGTCGACGTCGACGATGTCCCCGCCGTAGGTCGCCTCGAGCACCGGCCGGACGAGCGTCTCGGCCGGCGTGCCGTAGGCCACCTGGCGCCCGTTCAGGCAGAGCACCCGGTCCCAGCCACGCGCCTGGTCGACATCGTGGGTGGCGATCAGCAGCGCCCGCCCCTCACCGGCCAGCTCGACCAGCAGCCGCTCGAGCCGCTCGGCGCTTGCCGCGTCCAGGCCGGTGAACGGCTCGTCGAGCAGCATGAGCGGCGCGTCCTGGACGAGAGCACGCGCGACCAGGACCCGCTGGCGCTGCCCCCCGGAGAGGTCCCCGAAGGTGTCGTGGATCCGCTCGGCCAGCCCGACGCGGGCGAGGGCCGCCTCGGCCGCCTCACGCTCGGCGCCCCCCGGGCGCCGCCACCAGGGCAGCCGCCCGACCGCCCCCATCAGCGCAACGTCCCGCGCGCTGACCGGAAAGTCGAGCCGCGAGCGCTCGGTCTGCGGGACGACGGCGAGCCGGGCGTGGACCAGGAGCTCCCCGGAGAGCGGGCGGAGCTCGCCGAGCAGGCCTCGGAAGAGCGTCGTCTTGCCGCCGCCGTTCGGCCCGAGGACCGCTACGCGCTCCCCCGGACGGACCTCCAACTCGAGCTCCTGCAAGGCCGGGACCCCGGGGGCGTAGCCGAGCGCGGCGCCCCGCGCCTCGAGCACCGCACCCGGCTCCGCGCGGCTCACCGAACCACCGCCAGGCCCGGTTCGCCCGGCGCGGGGCCGGAGGCCGCGGCGCCACGCCCGCGACCGGTCAGCAGCGGCCGTGCGAGCGCGACCACGACGAAGATCCCACTGGTGAGCACGGCGATCGCTGCGCCGGGCGGCGAGTTGAGCTGGACCGACAGCCAGAGGCCGACGGTCCCCTCGGCCAGCACGAGGCCGACGGTGGCGAGCTGCCAGCTGCGCAGCCGGACGCACACCAGGCGGGTGGTCGCGGCGGGGACGACGAGCAGCGCGGTCGCGAGCAAGGAACCGAGCGCGGACAGCAGGCTGACGGCGAGCAGCGCGATCACCCCGAGCAGTGCGAGGTCCGGCAGAGCCGAGCGCACCCCGAGCGCCGGGGCGGTGAGCGGGTCGAAGCCCGTGACCAGCCAGCGTTGCCCGAGCAGGCGGCCCAGGCCGACAGCGACGAGGCTCGCGACGACCGCGAGGATCACGTCGCCCCAATCGATCAGGAGCAGGCTGCCGAACAGCAGCGACTCGACGTTCCCGGCGCTGTCGAAGACGTCGGAGGCGAGCACGATCCCCGCGGCGAGCGCCCCCACGAGCACGAGCGCGGTGACGGCGTCGTAGTCGGCGCGCTCCCGACGGGCGAGCAGCCCGACGAGAAGCGCGACCAGGCCTCCGGTCACCCCCGCCCCGAGTGCGGCGGGCAGGCCGAGCCCGGCGGCGAGCACGAGCCCGGGAAAGGTTGCTGTCCCGACCGCGTGGGCGAAGAACGTGAGTCCGCGCAGGACGATCCACGTCCCGATCACGCCCGCGCCCGCCGCGAGCACGATGACCTCGAGGAAGCCGCGCTGGAAGCCGGGGAGCGAGAACGGCTCGAGCACGCGCGACACGGTACCAGCGATGAGACTGGTTCTCGCGAACCGGCCCGGTCTGCCACACTGCGCGCATGTGCATGCAGTGCATGGCCGGAGCGATGAGCGCCGGAGCGGGCGCCACCGGCGCCCGCACCTACCTCGCCACACGAGACTGGGCGTGGCTCACGCCCCGTCGACTTCAGCAGGCCACCCGTCTGCTGCTCGGCGGCGCGCTCCTCGCCTCCACCGTGCTCGTCGGCGGCTGACCGCCGAGGACCGGCCTATCCGGCGGAGGCGCCCCCGCCCGCCCCCGTGACCGAACCGGCGGCCTCCCGCGCGGTGCTGACCGCCTCGGTCAGCGGGTCCGGCCCGTTCGCGGTGCGGGCCACGTCGGCCTGGTTGCGCACCGCGCGCACGTAGATCGGCGGGGCCCGGACGAGCTTGGCCTTCTCACCGCCGAGGACGCGCAGCCGGTAGACGCCCGGACGCCGGAGCAGCGCCTTGGCCCGGAAGCGCCCGTTCGCGCCCACCCGCGCACGGACGTCGCCGACGCGCACCCAGCGTCCGCCGACCTGGCGGTCGACCCGCACGGTCACCGGACCGCCCGGTCGCATCCGGCCGGTGAGCACGGTCGAGCGGCCCTGGCGCACCCGTCGCGCGGTGGGGTCGACCTCGAGCACGTAGCCGACGGAGACGCTGACCGGAGCCGAGCGCACCTCCTGGCCCGTGGCGGGGACGGTGGCCACCGCACGCACCGCGGCACCGCGGCGCCAGACCACGTCCGAGAACCAGGTCCCGTCGGAGACCGTGCGGCCGGCGCCGACGGTCACCCACCGGCTCTTGCCCTGCTTCTGCAGCGCGACCGGCACGCCGCCGATCGCGGCCCCGTCCGGCCCGCGGAGCACGCCGGAGAACGAGGCCTCCTGGCCGTAGGTGACCGCGACGGCCGCCGGGACGACCGTGAGCCGCGCGTTGTCGTCGATCTTGCCGGCGAGCTTCTGCGCCCGGCCGCGGAGGTCCGGGAGCTGGGCGTAGAGCGAGGTGCCGGGGCAGCTCGTGGTGCAGCCGTCGCGGTGCCCGGAGATGCGCTCGAAGGTGACCTTGGTGCCGGAGCGGTACCGGTTCGCGGCGCCGCCGATCGAGGTCGCCTCGAAGGTGCCGGTGGTCGGGACCTGGTGGAGGGAGAGCTTCCACGCGAGCACACGCGCCAGGGCGGCGACCCCGGCTTCGGGGAACGCGACGTCGGAGAACGTCCCGATCGTCGCGATGCCGGTGGAGATCCCGTTCCAGCCCTGGGCCTGGGCCCCGATCACGGCCTGCCCGACCCCGCCGGCGCGCCCTTCGAAGACCTGGCCGTACTGGTCGACGAGCAGGTTGTAGCCGATGTCGTTCCAGCCGTTCGTGTCGCGGTGGTACTTCGTGATCGCGAGGACGATCGCGGCCGAGTCCTCGGGCCGGTAGTCGTTCGCGGAGACCGTGTGGTGCACGAAGGCCATCTGGACCTGCCCGTAGCCCGGCGTGCCCCGGGGCGGGACCTTGCCCGCCCCCCACTCGGCGCGGGTGACGATCGGCGGCGGTCCTGCCGACTTGGGATCGCCGGCCTCGGCCGCGAGCGCGACGCGCGTGAACGAACGGCTGCGGGGGCGCGCGGGCGGCACCGCGACGAAGTGGACCCGGACTCCGCGGGGGGTGCGGCGGGCCCGCAGCTGGAGCTCGTCGGCTCCGCCGGCCCAGACGGGGTCGGTGGCCC
>JACDAP010000005.1 GCA_013695395.1 Solirubrobacterales bacterium | reverse complement strand
CGGTGCGGGTCGCTCAGCCGGCGAGGAACGGCTTGACGATCTTCAGGACCGCTTCCTTGGTGAGCGGCTCGTCGAACGCCTCGGTGACCTGGACCGGACCGACCGTGGAGACCGCCGGCACGTCGACGCCGTACTTCTCGGTGACGTCCTGCCCGGCGTACACCGCGGCGATCGCCTTCGGCGCGTCCGGCTGATCCTCGGGGACCCACGGGGAGATCCCCCGCATCCGGCGGACCTGCGCGGCGTGCCGCGCCTCGACCGAGTGGATCGTCAGCGCCGCGGTGAGGATGTCCGGGTTTCCGGCCAGGGCGCCGGCCTGGCCGCGGTAGGCGCGCTGCCCGGTGTCCTCGAAGGCCTGGGAGAGCAGCATGAACGTCTTCAGGTCCTCGAACGGGGCGAAGGCACCGCCGGCGGTGAAGTCGAACTTCGGCTCCTTGACCGCCTTGTCGCCGAGCGCCTCCTCGAGGAACTTCACGTGGGCGTCCTCGTGCTCGCTGAAGACGGTGAACGTCTTCTCCGCGTCGCCGCTCAAGAGGCCGTCGCTTTCCAGGCCGGTCTTGTAGTACGCGGCCTCCAGGTACTCGAGGGTGAGCGCGAAGTTGAGCACGTCCACCACCTCCTGGGGGAGCGCGCCGCCGTCCTGGGCGAACGCGTCGCGGGCCATCAGGCCCAGGGCGACGGGTGCGGAGATCGCGGCGGCCGCAAGTCCGGAGCGGCGGAGCACGTCACGCCGGGAGGCGAGCTGCTCGGCCACCTCGGGATCGAGGTCTTCGATGATCGTGGAATCGGAATGCATGTTGGTGTCCTTTCCTCTAAGAGGGGAGATTGGTGATCTCGACGGTCGTCTTCAGGAACGGCTTGATCGCCTCGAGCACCTCGTCGGGGGCCATGCCCTCGTCGAAGGCCTCGGGGGCGAAGGGCATGCCCACCAAGTCGAGGAGCGTCGAGGCGTGGCGGGCCTCGACCGAGACGATGTCGCCGGCGGCCATCAGTGGGGCCGCGCCGAGCGGCCCGGTGATGTCGATGAACCTGGCCGCGCCGTTGTAGGCCGCCACGCCGATCGGCTCGAAGGTCGCCGCCGTCATGAGCACGCTGTCGCGGTCGGTGAAGTCGACCGAGGAGAAGTCGGGCTCAAGGGCGCCGATCGCGTCCTGGGCGAGCACGGCCTTGAAGAACTCGCGGTGGGCGAACTCGTGGCCCTTCAGCGAGTCGAGGATGCTCACCTCCTCCTTGGTCGCTCCCTGGAACGGATCGTTGCGGGCCGTCTCGTAGAACGCCGCCTCGAGCTGCTCGAGCGCGTAGGCGTAGTTGAGTACGGCCAGCGGGTTCGAGAAGTCGAGGGTCACATCGGCGTTCGACTCGGGCGTGGTCGGGGTGGTCTCGGCCTGCGAGGTGGTGGTCTCGTCGTCGTCGCCGCAGCCGGCCACCAGGGCGGCCAGCGAGGCTCCTCCGAGACCGATGAAGCCGCGTCGGCCGACGGCGCGGGCGGTTAATGG
This sequence comes from Solirubrobacterales bacterium, assembly GCA_013695395.1. Taxonomy (GTDB): domain Bacteria; phylum Actinomycetota; class Thermoleophilia; order Solirubrobacterales; family Solirubrobacteraceae; genus Paraconexibacter. The sequence goes on along the minus strand of JACDAP010000005.1, from coordinate 3,203 downwards.
GGTCTTTGACATCGCGTTGCCTCTCGTTGGGTTGATGTGGGTGCCTTCGCCGGGGACGGGTGATCGGATCCACCGGGCGTCACCCCGCTGACATCGCAGGGGTCCGGTGGTCCGCGCGTAAACGAGGCGACGTTCGAACGCCCGGTCTTCGGGTACACGGGCCGGTATGAGCGCCGCTGCCGTCACCGCCACCACTGTCCTGGGGATGAACTGGTACGTGCTGCTCTTCGTGATCCTCGCCGTGATCGCGCTCGTGGCGGTGGGGCTGGTCCTCGCCGGCGGCGGGAAGCTCGCGGCGCGGGGGCGCCGAGGCGAATGAGCGTCCTCGTGGCGGGAAGGAGCTCCCCGCCGCGGGCCGAACCAAGGGGCATGCTCGAGACTGCGGTCCCTGCCCCCTCGATCACGCCCCCGTCCGCCTCCGGCCTGGTGCCCGGCTGGATCGGTGCGCGCGCGTACGACGCCGAGGGAGCTCGGATCGGCCACATCGCCGACGTGCTCTTCACCGACCGGGATCGGATGCCGGGCTGGCTCGTTCTCGCCCTGCCACGGACCGAGCGGCGGTATGTGCTCGCACCGGCCGGTGGGCTCGGCCACCGGTTCGACGGCGTGCGGCTCGCGTGTCCGCGAGAGCTCGTCCGGACCGCGCCACCGAGCGCCTCCCCGCCGGACGCACTCACCGCCCGCCATGCCGCAGTGCTCGCCGCACACTACGGCGTGCGCTGTGGGCCCGGGCCCTGGCAGGGGGTCGTCGAGCCGTCGCTGGCCGGCTCCGGTGGGCGCATGCGGGCCGGTCGCCCCGTCTGATCCGCATGCCCGACCGGGTCCGCCGGGTCCGCTCGCAAGCCGGCCCGTGGATCCGTGGCGCGGCGGATCAGGCCGTCCGGACCGGGCGCCGCGCGATCGCCGGATTCCTCGGCGACGGAAGCCCGCAGTCGGCGGCGGCGATCTCCTACTACGGGCTCTTCTCGCTCTTCCCGCTGGCCATCCTCGCGGTGGCCGCCTTCAGCCTCGTCGCCGACGACGCGGCCGCCCGCTCGCGAATCATCGAGCTCGTGCTCGACAACGTGCCGCTGCGCGAGGACCGCGGCCGCAAGGAGCTGGAGGAGCTGCTCGTGAGCGTCACCGACCAGGCGCGCGGCTTCGGGATCACCGGCCTCTTCGGCCTCATTTTCGCGGCCAGCGGCGTCATGGGCGCGATCCGCAACGCGCTGAACCGGGCCTGGGACGTCACCGATCCGCGTCCGATCGTGCAGGCCAAGGCGCTCGACATCCTGCTCATCGTCGGGCTCGGAACGATCATCGCGGCGTCGTTCGCGATCACCCTGGCGGCGCGCCTGACCGCATCGCTCGGAAGCGACCTGGAGGAGCTGCTCGGCCCGGCGGGCGCCCTTGTGCCGCAGCTGCTCCTCGCGCTCGGCCCCGTCCTGCCGGCGCTCGTCGCCTTCGGCGCGTTCTCGCTGCTCTTCAGCGTGGTCCCGGCCTGCGACACACGCTTCAAGGACACCTGGCGCGGGGCGGCCGTCGCGGCGGTCGGCTTCGAGGCGGCCAAGACCGGGTTCGCGTTCTACCTGGCGAACTTCGCGAACTACGGGGCCATCTACGCCTCGCTGGCCGCGATCGTGGCCTTCCTCGTGTTCCTCTTCGTCACCGCGAACGTGGCGCTGTTCGGCGCGCAGGTCGCCGTTGCCTGGCCCCACGTCCGAGACGGAGAGCCGGAGGAGGACGGCGAGGACGTCCCGCTCTCCGAGCGCCTTCGAGGAGCGGTGAAGCGACTGTTCGTCCGCGGCGGGTGAGGCGAGCGCACGGGCCTTCTTCAGGCGGTGAGTCTCATCGCCTCGAGCGCCCGGGCGAAGCGGGTCTGCGGAGCGAGCGCGGCGACGGTGCGGGCGTCCGCGATCGTGTCGACGTCGAGCAGGGGCGGAAGCTCCACGATACCCAGTCCGAGCTCGACGAGCCGCTCGCGCTGGCGCGCTCCGGTCTCCTCCAGGCTCATCGGGACCCCGGTGAAGACGGCCCGGTCGGGGGCCCGCAGTCCGATCGCCCAGTAGCCGCCATCCTCGGAGGGGGCGTACACGCTGGGCGCGGTCGCGAGCGCCTCCAGGCCCTCGGTGAGGTGGGCGTTCGTCAGCTGCGGGGTGTCCATGCCGACGAGGAACGCGGCCTCCCCCACGTCCTCGAAGGCCGCGGCCAGGCGCTCCTCCAGGCCGTCGCCGCGCTGCGCGATCACCTCGAAGCCGTCGGGCAGCCACGGGCCCGGCTCCCCCTCCAGCACGATGATGCGGCGGCGCGCGGGCGTGGCGCGGACGGCGGCGAGCGTGTCCTCCAGCGCGGCGCGAGCGAGACCGGCGGCCTGCTCGGGGGTGCACGGGGGGCACAGACGCGTCTTGGAGCGCCCGGCGACGGGCGCCTTGGCGATGACGATGAGCGCCTCGCCGCGTACGCCCTCCTCCACGGGCGGCGCGGTCATCCGTTCGCCTCCCGCGCCACCCGCGCGTCGACCTCGGCGAGCACCTTGAGCATGTCCCGCACGGCCTTCGCGGTCCCGCCGACGGTGCCGGTGACCTTCGACTTCCCGCCGTCGCGCGGCCCGTAGGAGACGGGGCGCTCCTCCACCCGCCAACCCGCGGCGGCAGCGCGGAGGACCATCTCGAGCGGCCAGCCGAAGCGCCGGTCGGTGATCCCGAGCGCGAGCAGCTCGGTGCGGCGGGCCGCGCGCATCGGGCCGAGGTCGGTGGTGCGGATGCCCGAGCGCCGGCGCAGCTCGAGCCCAAGCACGCGGTTGGCCAGGCGGGCGTGCGGCGGCCAGACGCCTCGCGCGGTCGGCTTGCGCGTGCCGAGGACGAGGTCCGCGCGACCCTTGGCCACCTCGTCCGAGAGCGCGACGAGCTCGCGGGGATCCAGGGAGCCGTCGCCGTCCATGAAGCAGACGACCTCCGCGGTGGCCGCGGTGAGCCCGGCGAAGCAGGCGGCGCCGAAGCCCTTGACGGGCTCGTGGACGACGTGGGCGCCGTGCTCGCGGGCGATCCGGCCGGACCCGTCGGTGGAGCCGTTGTCGACCACGATCGCCCGGAATCCGTCAGGGATCCGCGCGAGGACGCCGGGGATCGCCTGGGCCTCGTCCAGCACCGGGATGATCACCTCGCGCATCCGGGGCACCCTAGAGGGCATCGAGTCGTCGATTCATCTTCCCGGAGGAGGCGAAC
>JACDAP010000634.1 GCA_013695395.1 Solirubrobacterales bacterium | reverse complement strand
CTCCCCACGTGGACCGCCCGCCCGGCGAAGACCTGGGCCTGGCGGCGGGTCTGCGCGCGGCCCTGGACGGGCGGGAGCGTCTCGAGATCCGGGTCGCCGCGCTTCTCGAGCAGCGCGAGCGTCATCTGGATCTCCGGGTCGAGCGTGAGCCCGTCGCGCTGCACTGCGGGCTGCCCGGAGACCTTGAGCATGGCCTTGGCGGGCAGGTAGGTGAGGGCGCGGGCGGCGCGGTACTCGATGCGCTCGCGGGGGGTCAGCTTCACGGCGGGCATCGCCCGACGATACCGACGCCCCCGCCCTGTGGCGCTGAGAATGGATCAGCGCCCGCGCGGCGGGCATGAATCCATCCTCACCGCTCCCACTTGGCTGAGAATGGAATGACGCCCGCTGGGCGGACTCAGATCCATTCTCACGGCGGCGTTCAGCCGATCGCGACCATCCGCTCGATCGGGACCCGCGCCCGCTCGGCGATCTCCGGTGCGACCTTCACCTCGCCGGTCAGGTCGCGCAGGCAGTCGCGGAGCTTCGGCAGGGTGATCATCTTCATGTACTTGCAGCTCGCGGCCTCGTTGGCGGCGACGAAGTCCACGTCGGGCGCGGCCATCCGCAGCGGGTGGAGCATCCCGGTCTCGGTGGCCATGATCGCGGTCGCGCCGCTGCCCTTCTTCTCGGCCGCGTAGTCGAGCATCCCGCCGGTCGAGAGCATGTGGACGCCGTCGGCGTCGACGTCCCCGGCGGCGACGTACTCCATGACGGAGGTGGAGCAGCCGCACTCGGGGTGGATGAGGAAGTCGGCACCCGGGTGCTCGGCGCGGGTGCGCTCGATGTCGCTCGGGCGGATGCCCGCGTGGACGTGGCACTCGCCGTCCCAGACGTGCATCTTGCGGCCGGTGACCTTCTCGACGTAGGCGCCGAGGAACATGTCCGGGCCGAAGAGGATCTCGGTGTCCGGGCCGCGCTCGGCGTAGATGTGCTCGACCACCGCGGCTGCGTTGGAGGAGGTCACGCAGTAGTCGGTCAGCGCCTTCACCTCGGCGGTCGTGTTGACGTACATCACCGTGACGGCACCCGGGTGCTTCTCCTGCCAGGCCTTGAGGTCCGGCGCGGTGATCGAGTCGGCCAGCGAGCAGCCCGCGTCAAGGTCCGGGATCAGCACGCGCTTCTCCGGGGAGAGGATCGAGGCGGTCTCGGCCATGAAGTGCACGCCGCAGAACGCGATGACCTGCTTGTCGGTGGCGGCGCCCTGGCGCGAGAGCCCGAGCGAGTCGCCGACGTAGTCGGCCACATCCTGCACCTCGGGCAGCTGGTAGTTGTGCGCGAGGATGACGGCGCCCTGCTGCTCGGCCAGGGCACGCACCTCCGCCTGCAGCTGGGGGATCGACTCGAGGCTCAGAAGGTCGCTCATGTCACGGGCTCCAGGATGAGGGACAGGTCGAGGTTCGGGGCGCTGTGGGTCAGCGCGCCGACCGAGATCAAGTCTAGGCCCGTCTGCGCCCGTTCCCGGACGCTCTCGAGCGTGACCCCGCCGCTGCCCTCGCTGAGCGCCCGCCCGTCGATCAGGCCGACCGCCTCGCGGAGCTGCACGGGGCTCATGTTGTCGAGCAGGAGCCGAGGCGCGCCGGCCTCGAGGGCCTCCCCCACCTCGTGCAGGTCAGAGCACTCGACCACGAGCGGCAGCCCGGGCGAGGCGACCTTCGCGGCCCGTACCGCAGCGCCGACTCCACCGGCCATCGCGCTGTGGTTCTCCTTGATGAGCACCATGTCGAAGAGCCCGAAGCGGTGGTTCTCGCCGCCGCCGTCGACGACCGCCTGCTTCTCCAGCGCGCGCAGGCCCGGGGTGGTCTTGCGGGTGTCGAGGATCTTCGCGCCCGTCCCCTCGACGGCCCGGACGTAGCGAGCGGTGAGTGTGGCGATCCCGCTCAGCCGACCGAGGAAGTTCAGCGCGGTGCGCTCGGCGGAGAGGATCGCGGCGGCGTCGCCCTCGATCTCCAGCACCGGGCCACCGTCCTCGCGCCAGGCGCCCTCCTCGACGCAGCGGGTCAGCTCGATCGCGTGGTCGAGCAGCGTGAAGGCGAGCTCCGCCGCCCGGAGGCCGCTGATCGCGCCCGGTGCCTTCTGCGTGATGCGCGCGCGAGCGCGGGTGCCGGGCGGCACGGTCGCCGCGACGGTAACGTCGCCCGCCTCGCCCAGGTCCTCCGCGAGGGCATGCTGGACGAGGGCGCGGAGCTCGGCGTCGGTCACCGGGCGCAGGATACGGTCGAGGCATGCGCGCACTGATGCTGCAGGAGGCGAGCGGGCCGTCGGGCCTCGCGCTCGTCGAGACCGACGAGCCGAAGGCCCCCGAGGGGTTCGTCGCGATCGACGTCCACGCCACGGGGGTCGGCTTCGTGGACATGCTCATCTCCAAGGGCGAGTACCAGATCAAGCCGCCGCTTCCGTTCATCCCCGGCAACGAGGTCGCCGGGACGATCCGCAGCGCCCCCGAGGGCTCGGGGTTCGCGGTCGGCGACCGGGTCTGCGCAACGACGCCGTTCGGCGGATGGGCGGAGGTCGCGAT
>JACDAP010000626.1 GCA_013695395.1 Solirubrobacterales bacterium | reverse complement strand
GCGGAGCGCGGCCTGTTCGAGAGCCGCACGCGCGCGGCCGCCGCGGTGATGGCGGGGTCGGTCCGGCTCGGCGACGAGGAGGGCCCGCGAGGTCAGAAGCCAGGGCAGCTCGTGGCTGAGGACGCCGAGCTGAGCGTCGACGCGCCGCCGCCCTACGTCTCCCGCGGGGGCGTGAAGCTCGCCAACGCGCTCGACCGCCTCGGGCTCGAGGTCCGCGGGCGCCGCGCGCTCGACGTGGGCGCCTCCACCGGCGGTTTCACCGACTGCCTGTTGCAGCGCGGCGCGGCGCACGTGGTCGCGCTCGACGTCGCCTACGGGGAGCTGCACTGGTCGCTGCGGACCGACGAACGGGTGACCGTGGTCGAGCGCGCGAACGCCCGTGCGGTGGAGGCGACCGACCTGCCCTACGCCCCGGACCTGGCCGTGGCCGACGTCTCCTTCATCTCGCTGACGAAGATCCTGCCTGCCGTCCTCGCCTGCCTCGCGGACCGCTACGACGCGCTCGTGATGGTCAAGCCGCAGTTCGAGGTCGGTCGCGAGCGGCTCGGCAAGGGCGGCGTCGTCCGCGACCCCGCGCTCCGCCGCGAGACCCTGCTGGCCGTGGCCGCGGCGGCCCAGGCGGCGGGAGCGGCCGTCCTGGGGCTCGCCTCCTCCGGCTTGCCGGGCCCGAAGGGCAACCGTGAGAGCTTCCTCTGGCTCGCCGAGGGCGCTCGAGCCGGCGCGCTCGACGCGGCGGGGCTCCAGGCGGCAGTCGCCGCTGTGGAGCCGGACGGAGGTCCAGCGTGAGGGGTGCACCGGTGAGCGCGCGGACGGTCACGGTGCTCACGCACGGCAGGGCCGAGCGCACCGCCCCGGCGGTCGAGGCGCTGTGTGCGGCAGCGGCGGGCGCGGGCGCGATGCTGCGCTTCGACGTTGAGGAGAGCGCCAAGCATGCGCTCCCCGACACGGTGCTCGCGGGTGCCGAGGTCTCCGACGACGTCGATCTTTGCATCGTGCTGGGCGGGGACGGGACGATCCTGCGGGCGCTCCGGCGCTACGCCGGGACGAGCGTCCCGGTCTTCGCCGTGAACTTCGGCGAGGTCGGCTTCTTGGCGACCGTCGATCCCGAGGAGGTGGGTGACGGGTTCGACCGTGCCCTCCGCGGCGACTTCGAGGTCCTCACCCTGCCGGCGATCGCGCTCGAGCTCCCGAACGGCCAGCAGGCCGCGATCAACGACGTCTCGATCAATCGTCGGGTCGGGGAGCGGGTCGCCACGCTCGCCTACGGGGTCGGCGGGCAGGAGGTCGGCTCGGTCCGCTGCGACGGATTGGTGGTCGCCACGCCGGCTGGGTCGACCGGCTACAACCTCGCCAACGGTGGCCCCGTGCTGGCCTGGGGGGTGGAGGGCTACGTGGTGAGCTTCATCGCGCCCCATTCGCTCACGGCGCGCGCCCTGGTGGTCGCTCCGGACGACGAGCTCCAGGTCCTCAACCGGGGGCGCACCGCGGTCGACATCGCGGTCGACGGCCGACCGGTCGGCGAGCTCGGCCCCGACGACGTCTTCACCTCGCGCTTCGTCCGTGAGGCCGCCGACCTCGCGCAGGTCCCCGGGTCGTCGTTCTACCGGCGGATCTCCGAGAAGTTCGGCCGGCTGGCACGCTGATCCGCCCGCGCGGGCGCCGTTCGGGGGCACGGAACGTACGTTCGTCCCGGCTCCGTCCGACGCCCGCGGTATCACCTGGTGCGTGCTGCACGAGCTCCGCGTCGAGAACCTTCTGCTCATCGAGCGGGCCGAGCTGTGCCTGCAGCCGGGCCTCAACGTCATCACGGGCGAGACGGGCGCCGGCAAGACCGTGCTGGCCAGCGCGCTCGATCTCCTGCTCGGGGGCCGTGCCCGCCAGGGGCTCGTGCGGCCCGGCGCCGAGGAGGCCTACGTCGAGGGCGTCTTCGCCCTGCCCGACGAGCTGCGGACCGAGCTCGCCGACCGGCTGCCGCCCGACGCGGAGGAGCTCGTCGTCGCGCGACGGGTCAACGCCGAGGGGCGCTCCCGCGCCTACCTTGGCGGCCGGAGTTGCGCTGCCGGTGAGCTGCGCGACGTGACGACCCGGCTGGTCTCCTTCTACGGCCAGCACGAGCATCGTCGTCTCACCCTCGCCGCCGCCCAGCTCGAGCTGTTGGACGCCGCCTGCGGGCCCGAACACCTCGCCGCGCGGACCGCCGTGGGGCGCCGCCACGCCTCCGTGCGGGCGCTCGCCGCCTCCCTCGACGGGCTCCGGGAGCGCGCGGGGGCGCGCGACCGCGAGATCGACCTCCTCAACTTCGAGCTGGCGGAGATCGAGGAGGCGGATCCCTCCGAGGCGGAGGAGGCGGAGCTGACCACGCGCCGGGACCGGCTGCGGCACGTCGAGGCGCTGCGGTCCGCGGCGCTGCTCGCCGCCGAGGCGTTCAGCCCTGATGAGGGCCCCGGCGTGGCCGGGCTCCTCGCCCAGGGCGCGGGGGGCCTCGACGGCATCGGGGGCGTCGACCCCGAGCTCGACGGGCTCGCCGAGCGCTGGCGGGCGCTGGCCATCGAGGGGACGGACCTCGCCGCGGAGCTGCGCGGCTACGGCGAGGGGCTCGAGCACGAGCCGGGTGCCCTGGAGGCGATCGAGGAGCGGCTGGCTGCGTGGGACCGGCTGAAGCGCAAGCACGGCGGGACCCTCGTGGCGGTACTCGATCACGCCGAGCGCTGCCGGGACCGGCGCGAGGAGCTGGACGGGGCCGAGGTCGCGCTGGAGGCGGCCACCGCGGAGCTGCGGTCCGAGGAGGAGGCGCTCGAGCAGGAAGCCCTCGCACTGCGGGCCGCCCGCCTCGAGGCGGCACCCGGGCTGGCGGCCGCGGTGCGGGAGCGGCTCGCGGCCCTGGCCATGGAGACGGCCGTCTTCGAGATCGCGGTGGAGCCGCGGGAGGCGACGGGGCCGACGGGCGCCGACGCCGTTGAGTTCCGCATCGCCGCCAACCCCGGCGTCCCCGCCGGGCCGCTCCGGGAGATCGCCTCCGGCGGTGAGCTCTCGCGCGTCATGCTCGCGCTCCTCGGGGTCGCCAACGACGGCTCGCAGGCCACACTCGTCTTCGACGAGATCGACGCCGGCATCGGCGGACAGACCGCCCGGGCGGTCGGCGAGCAGCTCCGCGAGCTGGCCGACGGCCGTCAGCTGCTCTGCATCACGCACCTGCCGCAGATCGCCTCGCTCGGCGCGCGACACTTCTCGATCGCCAAGGACGTGAGCGTCGAGCCCGCCCGCACGACGGTGCAGACGCTCGAGAAGCGCGAGGTCGTCGGCGAGCTCGTTCGGATGCTCGGCGCGGGGGAGGACGACGTCGCCGCGCGTCGCCACGCGAAGAAGCTGCTCGAAGCAGCCTGAGCCCGGAGGGCAGCCGAAGGCCGCCCTCCGGCCGGCTTCCCGGCGTACGGAGGTCTGGGGTCCTTTAGGCGCCGCCGTCCAGCGCTGCGGCGTTGATGCAGTAGCGCTGCCCACCGCGGTCCCTGGGGCCGTCGTCGAAGACGTGGCCGAGGTGGCCGCCGCAGCTGGCGCAGAGCACCTCGGTGCGCTTCATGAACAGGGAGCGGTCGCTCTTGAGCTCGACGGCACCCGAGTCGATCGCCTCGGTGAAGGACGGCCAGCCGGAGCCGGACTCGAACTTCGTGTCGGCGCTGAAGAGCTCGGTCTTGCAGCCGCCGCAGCGGTAGACGCCGTCGACGCTCTTCATGTTGTCGTTGGTGAACGGACGCTCGGTGCCCGCCTTGCGGAGCACCTGGTAGGCGGCGGGGGAGAGCTCCTCCCGCCACTCGGCGTCGGTCTTCTCGATCTTCTGGGCCATGCAGAGCAGTCTCGCACCCGCAGATTGCGGAATCCTGAAGGAGCGCCGTCCGCGCTCCCCGCTACGTTTCCTGACGTGCACAAGACCCGGTACATCTTCGTCACCGGAGGCGTCGTCTCCTCACTCGGCAAGGGGATCGCCGCCGCCTCGATCGGGCGCTTGCTGGTCAGCCGCGGCCTCACCGTGGGCCTGCAGAAGTTCGATCCGTACATCAACGTCGATCCCGGCACGATGTCGCCCTACCAGCACGGCGAGGTCTTCGTCACCGAGGACGGCGCAGAGACCGACCTCGACCTCGGCCACTACGAGCGCTTCACGAACACGAACACCTCGCGCGCGTCGAACGTCACCGCGGGCGGGATCTACAACTCGGTCATCCGGCGCGAGCGTCGTGGCGACTACCTCGGCGGCACCGTCCAGGTCGTGCCGCACATCACCGATGAGATCAAGCAGCGGATCAAGCTGATCGGTGAGACCTCCGCGGTCGACGTCGTCATCACCGAGATCGGCGGCACCGTCGGCGACATCGAGTCGCTCCCGTTCCTCGAGTCGATCCGCCAGTTCCCGGTCGACGTCGGCCGGCGCAACTGCCTGTTCATCCACCTCACGCTCGTGCCGTACATCGGGCACGCGGGTGAGCTCAAGACCAAGCCGACCCAGCACTCCGTGCAGGAGCTGCGCCGCATCGGCATCCAGCCGGACATGCTCATGTGCCGCTCGGAGGGTGAGCTCTCGGTCGACATCCGCAAGAAGATCGCGCTCTTCGCCTCGCTGCCGGTCGAAGCGGTCATCTCGGCCAAGGACGTCGGTGACATCTACGAGGTCCCGCTCTGGTACCACGAGCAGAGGGTCGACGACTTCATCCTCGACCAGCTCGGCCTGGAGGCCGAGCCCGCCGACCTGAGCGAGTGGGCCGAGGTCGTGGCGCGCTCGGCGGCGGCCACCGAGCCGGTGCGGATCGCTCTGGTCGGCAAGTACGTCAAGCTCGAGGACGCGTACAAGTCGTGCACCGAGGCGCTCCACCACTCGGGCGCGCTGCACGGCGGCAAGGTCACGATCGACTGGGTCGACTCCGAGGAGCTCCAGACGATCGAGCAGGCCCGCGCACGGCTGGCCGACGCGGACGGCATCTTCGTGCCCGGTGGCTTCGGGGGCCGTGGCATCGAGGGGAAGATCAACGCGGCACAGGTCGCGCGCGAAGGGGACGTGCCGTTCCTCGGGGTCTGTCTCGGGATGCAGATCGCGGTAGCCGAGTTCGCCCGCAACGTCGCCGGCATGCCCGGCGCGAACTCGACCGAGTTCGACCTCGAGACCGAGTACCCGGTGATCGACCTGCTGCCCGAGCAGAAGGAGGTCTCCGACCTCGGCGGCACGATGCGGCTCGGGGCGGACCCGGTGAAGCTGCACCGCGGCTCGCGAGCCCGGGAGCTCTACGGCGAGGCCGTCATCTACGAGCGCCACCGGCACCGCTTCGAGGTCTCGATCTCCCTGCGCAAGCGGATGGAGGCGGCCGGTCTGGTCGTCTCGGGCACCTCGCCGGACGAGCGCCTGGTCGAGATCATCGAGCTGCACGACCACCCGTTCTTCGTTGCGTCGCAGTTCCACCCCGAGTTCAAGTCCCGCCCCGAGCGGCCCGCGCCCCTGTTCCGGGCCTTCGTCCGGGCCGCCATGGGCCTCGACGCCGAGGACCCCGCCGATCTGGAGGCGGAGCAGCTCGGCAGCTCGATGTGACTGCGGTTCGGGCCTCCGCGGACGAGCGGACACGCCTGCACGAGCGCTTCGCGGCGCTCTGCCGGATCCGTTCGGTCTTCGGCGAGGAGCGGGCGATCGCCGACGAGGTCGCGGCCGAGCTGCGCTCGCTTGGGCTCGACGTCCATGAGGACGACTCGGCGGCGGGCTCAGGCGCGGGAGCCGGGAACCTGCTCGTCCGCCTTCCCGGTCGGGCTGCCCGCACCGTCCTGTTCTGCGCCCACCTCGACACCGTCCCGCACGACGGCGTCGTGGAGCCCGTGCTGGAGGACGAGGCCTGGGTCTCGGCGGGCGAGACGATCCTCGGGGCCGACAACAAGGCGGCGGTCGCGATGCTGATGGTGCTGGCCCGCCGCTACGCGCAGGAACCCGCCCCGGTCGGGCTCGAGATCCTCCTCACCACGAGCGAGGAGAACGCTCTCGCGGGGGCCAAGGCGTTCGACGTGCGCACACTGCGCGCCACCGAGGGCTACGTCTTCGACCACGCCTCACCCATCGGGGAGATCGTCGTCGCCTCGCCGACCTACTACCGCCTGGAGGCCGCCTTCCGGGGCAAGCCCGCCCACGCGGGGATCCGCCCTGAGGACGGGCGCAGCGCGATCCTCGCCGCGGCCCGGGCCATCGTCGCCCTGCCGCACGGACGCATTGACGCGCAGAGCACCGCCAACGTCGGCGGCATCCGCGGTGGCACGGCCGGGACGAACATCGTCGCCGAGCACTGCTCCTTCCTCGCAGAGGCCCGCTCGCTCGACCCTGCGAAGGCGGAGGCGCTCGTGGCGACCATGGTCGACGCGGTCCACGACGCCGCGAACGACCCCGTCTGCTCGTGCGACGTCGACCTCACGGTGGCCAAGCTCTTCGACGGCTACCGCCACCCGGCGGGCGCACCGACCGTGCTCGCCGCGGAGGTCGCACTCGAGCGCTGCGGATACACGGCGCGGCGGATCGTGACCGGCGGGGGCACGGACGGCAACGCCTTCGAGGCCGCCGGCCTGCGCTGCACGAACCTCGCCAACGGCACCGAGGACAACCACGAGAACACCGAGCGGGTGAGCGCCCGAGCGCTCGAGGGCATGCTCGACGTGACCCTCACCCTGCTCGACGTCCTGGCCGAAGGAGCCTCCGCATGACCACGCGCGCGTTCACCCGCACGGGCGGCCGGGAGCTCTTCGCGGGACACGTCATCTCCCTGCACGTCGACCGCTTCCGCTTCGAGGACGGGGAGGAGGTCGAGCGGGAGATCGTCCGCCACCCGGGCGCGGTGGCGATCGTCGCCCACGACGAGAACGATCTCTACCTCGTCCGCCAGCCGCGTCCCGCCGTCGGCGACCCCGACGTCCTCGAGCTTCCCGCCGGCCTGCTCGACAAGGCGGGGGAGCCGCCGATCGAGACGGCGGCGCGGGAACTCAAGGAGGAGATCGGCAAGGCGCCTGGGAGGATCGAGCACCTGCACTCCTACTGGAGCTCGGTCGGCTCCTTCGACGAGGAGGTCCACCTGTTCCTCGCCACCGATCTGCGCGACGAGGCGCAGGACTCCGGCGAGAACGAGCGCATCGAGGTCGTGCGCTGGCCGCTGCTCCGGCTGGGCGCGGCAATCAGCGAGAACCGGGACGCCAAGACGCTCCTCGGTCTGCTGCTCCTGCAGGCCCGGCTGGCCGGCTGACAGCACGCTTGCACCGGGAGGGGCCCTCGCGGGGGAGGGGAATCCCTCGCCATGGCCGTCGACTCCGTTCCGTCAGCGCAGGAGTCCATGGGGGAGCACGTGCTCGACTTCCTGGCCTACCTGGAGTTCGAGCGCGGGCTCTCGCGGAACACCCTGGAGGCCTACCGCTCCGATCTCGCCCAGTTCGGCGCCCACCTCGCCGAGACCGACGTCGACGTCTTGGAGGCCCGTCACGACGACCTCGTCGGATGGCTGGATGCCCTCGCCGCGGGCACCGGCGGCCGCGGACCCGCCGCGCCCGCCACGCTCCAGCGCAAGGCGGCCTGCCTGCGTTCCTTCTACCGCCACCTGCGGCGCGACGAGCTGATCGCCCACGACCCCACCGCGGAGCTCCGCGCCCCGCGCAAGTCGCAGAAGCTCCCGCAGGTCCTGACGCGCGACGAGGTCGCGCTGCTGCTGCGCACACCGACCGGGCAGGACGCCGGCGCCGTGCGCGACCGGGCGCTCCTCGAGGTGATGTACGCCTGCGGCCTGCGAGCCAGCGAGGCCGTCGGCCTCGAGCTCGCCGACCTCGAGCTGAACGACGGTGTCCTGCGTGCGCGGGGCAAGGGCTCCAAGGAGCGGCTGGTCCCGATCGGCCGCACCGCGGTCACGGCCGTCCGCGCCTACCTGCGCCGCGGCCGGCCCGCCCTGGTCGGGGCCCGTGAGGAGCGGCGCCTGTTCGTCAACCAACGGGGCGGCCAGCTGACGCGCCAGGGGCTCTACAAGATCGTGCAGCGGCACGCCAGGACCGCGGGCCTCGAGGACAAGATGAGCCCGCATACGCTCCGCCACTCGTTCGCCACCCACCTGCTGGCGGGAGGCTGCGACCTGCGCTCGCTGCAGGAGATGCTCGGACACGCCGACATCGCCACCACGCAGATCTACACGCACCTGAGCGCCGAGCGGCTCAAGGACGTCTACTTCGAGGCCCACCCGCGGGCGACGCTCGACGCCGCCTGAGCCGGCGGCCGCGGTCCTAGACTTCGCGAGCGGATGCCCGTCCGCCGCCTGATCACCGCGCTCGCGCTCGCGGCCGCCCTGGGCGGCTGCGGCAAGGAGCGCACGAAGGCCCCGGACGTCGCCACCCCAGGCCCGCCGCTCGGCTCGAACGCGTCGAGCTTTCCGGCCGCCGGCCTGGAGTTTGCCGCCCCCGCCGGTTGGGACCTCCAGCCGGGGACCCCGCCGCTGGTGGCCACCATCACGACCGGGCGCGCGACGATCGCCGTGTACCGCTACCCGCGCACCGAGCCGCTGCCCAGAACGAAGGGCGAGCTCGACGACGCGGCCGCGGCGCTGGCCGGGGCCGCACTCCAGCGCGACACGACCTACAAGGAGCTCGCGCGGGGACGCCTGGAGGTGGACGGGAAACCGGCGGTGGTGCTCCGGGCGACCGAGACCGTCGGCGACCAGCCGCGCACGGTGCGCTCGACCCACGTCTACGCGTTCGACGGCGAGGTCGTCGTCGACGCCTTCGCGCCCGCCGCGGACTTCAAGCGCGTGGACGAGGAGGCGTTCCGCCCCTTCGTGCGCTCGCTCATGCTGTCGAAGCCGGCGGGCTGATGGCTCGGCGCGCCTTCGTCGTCGTCCTCGACGCCGTCGGGGCGGGGGCGCTGCCGGACACCGTCGACTACGGGGATCCGGTCGACAGCGACACGCTCGTGCACGTGGCCGAGGCCGTGGGCGGGCTGCGGCTGCCGGTCCTCGGGGCGCTCGGGCTCGGGAACGTGCGGACGGTCGCGGGGGTCGTTCCCTCCGCGGATCCGGCACTCCACGGCCGGCTCGCCCCGCAGGGCCCCGGCAAGGAGTCGACCACGGGGCACTGGGAGCTCATGGGCGTCGTCACGCCAGCGCCGCTGCCCGCCTATCCGGACGGCTTCCCGGCGGACCTGCTCTCGCGGCTCGACGCGGTCGCGGGCGGCTGTGGATTCTGCTGCAACGCCCCGTACTCGGGCACCGACGTGATCCGGGACTTCGGGGAGCACCACCTGGCCAGCGGGGAGCTCATCCTCTACACGAGCGCCGACTCGGTTCTCCAGCTCGCCGCCCACCACGCCGTGCTCCCGGAGGAGGAGCTTCGCGCCCTCTGCGGCCGGATTCGCCGGGAGGTGATGGTCGGCCCTGATGCCGTCGGGCGCGTCATCGCGCGGCCGTTCGCCGGCGCCCCGGGCGCCTTCGAGCGCACCGAAGGGCGCAAGGACTTCGCCGTGCGTCCGCCGGGGCGCTCCTACCTGGAGGAGCTCTCCGAGCGGGGCGTCCCGGTCCATGCGGTGGGCAAGACGCACGACCTGTTCGCCGGGGTCGGGTTCACCGATCGCCATGCGGGGGCGAGCAACGCCCGCGGGCTGGAGCAGACGGGCCGGCTCGTCGATGAGCTCGACCACGGGCTCGTCTTCACGAACCTGATCGAGACCGACCAGCGCTACGGCCACCGCAAGGACACCGAGGGCTTCGCTGACGCGCTCGGTCTGATCGACGCGGCGGTCGGCCGGTGGCTTCCCCGGCTCGGACCCGACGACCTCCTCGTGCTCACCGCCGATCACGGTCTCGACCCGCTGGCCCCGCACACCGACCACACGCGCGAGCACGTCCCGCTGCTGGCGCGCTTCGCGGGTGCCGGTGGCCGGCGGCACGATGGCGCCTTCGCCGACGTGGGCGCGAGCGTGCTCGCCTGGCTGACCGACCAGGACGCTCCGGAGCTTCCCGGGCGGAGCTTCCTGCGGGCCGGGGCACCGCCCCTCCCCGGCTGAGCGCGGACGCGCGCCCGAA
>JACDAP010000609.1 GCA_013695395.1 Solirubrobacterales bacterium | reverse complement strand
CGCTCGAGCGGGGCGACGGCACGCGGGCCGCCCGGGTCGGCACGCGCGCGGAGCCCGAAGACCTCGACGGCTACCTGCTCGGCCTGCTGCTCGACCAGCTCGCCTCGGCCGAGCGGCTGAAGGCCCTCGGCATCCGGGACGACGGCGACGCCCACGCCTACGCGTTCTCGCTGCGCCCCCACGAGCGCCTGGGCATCCTGCGGACCCTGGCCGCCGAGCTGCTGGCCGCCGACCCGGACCCGCCGCCGGCGCTCCGCGGCTGAGCGGCCGCCTCGGCACTGGCCGGTCGCGTTCGAGGTTCCTTTCGCTTGACGGAACGAACCTCGAACGCCGCGCAGCCCGCGCGCTCAGGAGCGCTTGGGCTCCCGCTTCAGCAGCAACCCGGACAGCGTTGAACGAACGGCAGTGTTTCCCCAACCCATCGCGCCAAGATACCGTGCCCGCATAGGCGATGAGGCTCGTCTGCGACGGAGTGGCGGTGCCGCCAACCCGGGCGGCCGCCGGTGACCGCGGGTCTCGCCCGCTGAGGTCCCCGCCGGCCGGCGGACGCGCGAGGTCAGTCGCGCTGCAGCCGCGGGCGACCGCGCTTGCGCGGCGGGAACCCGGAGGCCACGAGGCCGTGGCTCCAGGAGCCGAAGAGGCGCTGCACGGCGGAGGGGGCGGGCCAGGCACCGGCGGCCTCGCGCCAGTCACCCACGGTCGGCGGCCGGCCCTGCTCCTCGAACCACCGTCCCATCTCGACGACGACCCTCAGCCGCGCCGCCCCGCGGCGGAGCTCGAGCGCGCAGTCCC
The DNA here is from genome assembly GCA_013695395.1 of Solirubrobacterales bacterium. Classification (GTDB taxonomy): domain Bacteria; phylum Actinomycetota; class Thermoleophilia; order Solirubrobacterales; family Solirubrobacteraceae; genus Paraconexibacter. Next base: position 6,494 of record JACDAP010000609.1, on the reverse strand, counting down.
AGCAGGCGTCCGGCCCGTCCCCGCCCTCGCTCGGGCTCATCGGGCCGCCGCAGCCCGGGCAGGTCGCGGTACGGCGGGCCCGTGCGGCACGCGCCACCTCACGGTCGGGATCGGCGAGGTCACGATGCACGGTGGAGCGCGCGACTCCGAGCCGGTCGGCGATCTGCGCGTAGGTCAGGTCCTGGTTGCGCAGCTCTGCGACCTTGTGGCGCCGTTGCTCGACGTCATGGCTGGTGGTGCGGGTCCCGGGCCGGGGGAACCGGCGGGGCTGCACGGGCTCGTCGGTGTCCACTCCGGCGGCGAGCAGCACGAGCGGCCAACTGCCGAAGCTGCGCAGCAGCGCGTCGGCGTCGACCGCGTCAGACGGACGCTCGGTGTCCCACGTCGAGGGTGTCGGCGGCGCGTCGCCGTCCGTGGCGAGCCCGCGCAGGAGTTCGAGATGTTGTTCGACGGCGTAGGCCACGGGCGCGTGCATACGACGGTAGTACCCAAAGCTTGCACCACTAACCCTGGCATTGGTGCCCGGGGCCAGAACGGCGTTCAGCCGAGGACCAGCGCCCGGGCGTGCTCGCGCTCCTCGAGCGCCGGGTACAGCCCGACGTCGAACTCGCTCGTGAAGCGCCGAGCGGCGAGCGGGAGCCGGAGCGTCGGCCAGGCGCCACCGCGGGCGACGGCCCGGCCGTCGAAGCGGATGTCCGCGTCGAGCGCCCGGCTGACCGGGCAGGCGGAGGGGTCACACGGGACTCCCGGCGGCAGCGCGGCGAGGGGGTCGAGCCCACGGGTCACACGGACCTCGTTGACCCAGTCGAGCACCTCATCCAGCGTGCCGTACGTCATCGTTCTCATCTCCTTGATTGGTCGCCGAGGCGGCATCGTACGCCTCTACGTGTGCGATTGGAACCCCTTCTTGCGAGCGCTGTGCGCCGAGGAGGAACCGTTGCGCCGGTCGGCGGGTCGAACCTCCATGGCCCGCCGCACGACGACCGCGCGCCCGCCGGCCTGATGCTCGACCAGCTGCGCTCCTTCGTCGAGGCCACCGGGCCCTTCGGTCCGATCACCTTCGTGGTGGCCTACGTGGTGATGACGCTCCTGTTCGTCCCGGGGACGATCCCCTCCCTCGCCGCCGGCGCGCTGTTCGGGCCGGTCTTCGGCACGCTGCTCACGCTGACCGGCGCGACGATCGGCGCGGCGGGCGCCTTCGAGGTCTCGCGCCGTCTCGGCCGGGCCCGGACCGAGCGGCTGCTCAAGGGCCGGGCGGCGGCCGCAGACGCCTGGATCGGGGAGCGCGGCCTCGGCGGCGTGATCGGCCTGCGGCTGCTCCCGGTGGTCCCGTTCAACGCGCTCAACTACGCGTTCGGGCTCTCCTCGGTCAGCCGTCGCAACCACCTGCTCGGGACCGCGGTCGGCATCGTTCCGGGCACGGTCGCGTTCGTCGCACTCGGCGACTCGATCACCCGGCCGGGGTCGCCCGGCTTCCTGATCTCGATCGCCGCGGTGCTGCTGCTGTTCTCCGCCTCGGCGCTCCACGGACGCCGGCGCAAGCAGCCCGCGCCCGCGGCGGGCTGACCGAGCCGCGCATCACTCCGGCAGGTAGGCCTGCACGTGCTCGCGAACGGCCAGCCGGGCGCGGTGGAGCCGGCTCTTGAACGCCGCTTCGCCGAGCCCCATCGCCTTCGCCGCCTCCGTGGTCGATAGGCCTTCGACGTCGCGGAGGACCAGCGGGGCGCGGTAGCGCGGTTCGAGCTGGGCGATCGCCGCCTCGAGCGCGCCGCGCAGGTCGCGGTGCTCGGTCGCGGCGGCGGGGCCGGGGCCCGGATCGGCGGGCTCGACGAGCTGCTCCTCGAGCGAGGCGACCGGGTGGCGGCCGGAGCGGCGGGCGCTGACCCGGCGCCCCTCGTTGATCCCGATCCGGTAGAGCCAGGTGAAGAACTGGCTGTCCCCCTTGAAGCGACCGATCGAGCGCCACGCGCGCAGGAACGCCTCCTGCGTGGCCTCCTCGGCCTCGTGCCGGTCATCGACCGTCCGCAGTACGACCGCGTGGAGGCGGTCGGCGTGAAGGCGCACGAGCTCCTCGAAGGCGAGCCGGTCCCCCTGCTGGGCACGGGCGACCAGGGCGGCGTCCCGGGCGGCTGGGGATCTCTCGGCGGTCATCGGGGGCGCCCGCAGAGGATCGCAGGCGCGGGCTGGCATCGGCGAGGACGTCGCCGCGCGAGCGGGAAGCCCGGTGCTCAAGAGGGCTGCGGGCGGCCGTCGCCGAGATCGGCGCGGAGCCGCTCGAGGACAGCGGGCACGACCGACGCCTCGTGCGAGGGCTCGCTCAGAGGACGCAGCGCGGCCCGGAGGCGGATGAGGCTGCGGAGCATCGGCCCGCACTCGGGACACTCGTCGACGTGCCGCGCGAAGCGCGCCTGCTGGCGCGGCGTCAGCTCACCGTCGAGGCCGTCCATCATGTGCCGCCCGGCGAAGCGGTGATCGCGCATCATGCGGTTCCAGCGGGACACGAGGACTCAGACCTCCCCGGATCACGGACGGTTCACGAACCGTTCTCCCCGGGTCGGGGTCGGAGCGAGCATGGACCCGGGAACGGATCGCTGCGCGTGCTGAGCGACCCCTCCGCCGGCGTCGGGATCTTCGCGGCGCTCTTCGCCGGGACGATTTCGTTCCTCTCCCCCTGCGTGCTCCCGCTCGTCCCCGGCTACCTCGCCGCGGTCAGCGGCGTGAGCCCGGACGAGCGCGCGAATGCCTCACGGACCCGCATCCTGGTTCCGGCGCTCCTGTTCGTGCTGACGTTCTCCTCCGTGTTCATCCTGCTCGGGGTCACCGCGTCCGGGATCGGCAAGTCGCTTCAGACCGAGCGGGCGACGCTCGAGAAGGTCTCGGCCGGGATCATCATCACGCTCGGCGTGGTCTTCATCGCCAGCCGCTTCGTCCCGATGCTCAACCGTGAGTGGCACGTGCCCGGGCTGCTCCAGCGCGCGGGCCGCGGCGGCCCGATCATCGCGGGCGCCGCCTTCGCGATCGCCTGGACGCCGTGCGTCGGCCCGACCCTCGGCGCGATTCTGACCGCCTCGGCGCTCACCGACTCGGCCGCCCGCGGCGCCTACCTCATGGCCTGGTACTCCGCGGGCCTCGCGATCCCGTTCCTCGCCACCGCGATCTTCTTCGACCAGGCGACCGCGACCTTCGCGGTGGTCAAGCGCCACTACGGCTCGGTCCTCACCGTGGGCGGCGTCGTGCTCATCGCGATGGGTGTCCTCATCTGGACCGGCAACCTCGTCCAGATCAACTCCGAAGCCCAGCAGCTGCTCGACCGGCTGGGACTCACGTTCCTCAATGAAGCATGAAAGGCCGTATGTCCCGACCACGCCTCCTGACCCTCCCGACCGCGGCGCTGGCCGCCCTGCTCCTCGCCGCGTGCGGTGGTTCGTCGGACGACGTCGACTCCGGGATCCCGTCGGCCTCCGCGCCCGCCGCGGAGGCGGTGACCGCCACGACCGAGGTCGAGGGTGTGGAGGCGCCCGCCGGGGAGGGCGAGGCCGCCGAGGCGTCCGCGCCCGCCGGCGGCGCCGATGAGCTCCCAGAGGGCCCGAAGCTCCCCGACGTGAGCGTGAAGGATCTCGCCGGCGGCTCGCTCAGCGTGGCCGACATCAAGAGCGAGAAGCCCGTGCTCGTCTGGTTCTACGCGCCGCACTGCCCGTACTGCAACGAGGAGGCGCCCAAGGTCGAGGCCTTCGCCAAGGCGAACGCGGACAAGCTCACCGTGGTCGGGCTCGGCACCCAGGACTCCGAGCAGGAGGCCAAGGACTTCGTGGCCGAGCACGGCCTGAAGACCCCGCGGATGCTCTACGACGAGAGCTTCGCCTCCTGGCAGCAGCTCGGGATCCGCAGCCAGCCGGGCGCGATGATGTTCGACTCCGACGGCGTCTCGCGGTACACGTGGGTCGGCGCCTTCGACGAGCAGCAGGCGCTCGAGGTCGCCAAGCGGCTCACCTGATCGGCACCGCCTCAGCGACCTCCCGCCATCTGCAGCGCCGAGCGATGAAGATGGCGGGAGGTTCGCGTTCGCGGGGCCCCGTCCGGGGCGCTCAGGCGCGGCGGGGGAGCATGCGGGCGAGCGCCAGCACCGGGGCGACCGCGCGACGGATCCCCGGCGTGTTGAAGCGCTCGCGCAGGTGCTGGTCGGCCGCGCGGGCGGCGGCCTCGGCGAACGTCGGGTAGGCGTGCACGGTGTTCGAGACGACGTCGATCTTCTCGCCCTGGCTGATCCAGGCGGTGAGCTCGGCGATTGACTCGCCCGCGCCCCGGCCGACGATCGTCGCGCCGACCAGGCGCCGCTTGTCGTCGCCGACGAGGAGCGCGAACCCGGTGGTGGCACCGGCGGTGATCGCACGGTCGAGCTCGTCGAAGCCTGCGCGCGCGAGCGTGATGTCATCGCCCCACTCCTCACGGGCCTGCGCCTCGGTCATCCCGACGTGGGCGACCTCGGGGTCGGTGAAGGTGACCCATGGGATCGTCGCCTTCTCTGCGCTGCGCCGCAGGCCGAAGAGCGCGTTCAGCGTTGCGACACGCGCGTGGTGCGCGGCGGCGTGGGTGAAGGGGAGCGTCGCCACCACGTCACCGACCGCGAAGACGCGGCGGTTGGCGGTGCGCATCGTCGCGTCGGTCTGCACCGCGCCGCGATCGTCGGTCTCGACCCCGATCAGCTCGAGACCGAAGCCCTCGGTGCGCGGCTTGCGCCCGGCCGCGACGAGCACCCGGTCGGCACGCAGCTCCTCGCCGTCCTCAAGCGTGAGCACCACCTCCTCACCCTCCCGCCGGGCGGCGGAGAGCGAGGCGCCGAGCCGGAGCTCCACGCCGTCGGCCCGGAGGGACTCGGCGACGACCTGCGAGGCCTCGGGCTCCTCCTTGGTGAGCACCCGGTCGGCGACGTCGACGATGCTCACCCGTGAGCCCAGGCGCGCAAACGCCTGGCCGAGCTCGCAGCCGATCGGCCCACCGCCGACGACGACCAGCCGTTCGGGCAGCTCGCGCAGCCCCCAGACCGAATCGGTCGTGAGCGGCTCGATCCCTTCCAAGCCGTCGACCGGCGGGAGCACCGGCGCGGAGCCGGTGGCGAGGATCGCGCTGCGGAAGCGGAGCGTCTCGCCGCCGACCCTGAGCTCGCCCGGCGCGACGAAGGCACCGTGCCCCTCGTAGACCTCGACACCCGCGTTCCGCAGCCGCTCGGGGGAATCCTGCGGGGCGATCGTCGCCTGGGCGGCCTGCACGTGCTCCATCACCTTCGCGAGGTCGACGGGCGCCTCGTGCGGGGTGAGGCCCAGCTTGTCCGCGTGCCGCATCGCGTGGGCGAGCTCAGCGGCGGCGAGCAGGCTCTTGGACGGGACGCACCCGGTCCACAGGCAGTCGCCGCCGGTTCGCTCCTGCTCGACGAGCGCGACGCGCGCGCCGATCCCGGCGGCGATCTGCGCGGAGACGAGGCCGCCGGTGCCGCCGCCGAGGACGAGGAGATCGAAGCGCTTGGGAGAAGCCATGGGTCTTCGACCGTACGCGCTCGGCGACGGTTCGGCGGCCGACGCGCCGGTGCCGACGACGACCTGTTCGAGCTTTCCCGCGCATGCGGCGGGTTTCCTCGAACACCTCGTCGGGATCAGCCCGCCAGCAGCGCCTCGACGGCCACGGCGACGGCTGCGGGGTCCTCGATCTGCGGGTAGTGGCCGAGACCCGGAAGCTCGGTGACCGGCGCTTGCGGGCGGAGCGCGCGCAGGCCGTCGAGCACGTTGGTAGTGGCGACGGGATCCTCGAGGCCCCAGGCGAAGGAGAGCTCCCCGGGCCAGTCGCGGATCGCACCGTGCCAACGGTCGACGAGCCGCTCGCGCTCGCCCATGTAGTGGATCGTCCGGTGGGCGATGCGGTGGCCGTCATGGGTGGCGATGAGCGTCCAGTGATCGGCCGCAGCCTCGCGCGTGAGCGGGTGCGCCTTCGAGAAGACACGGGCGAACTGGAGGCGGAAGCCGGTGGCGGTCGTCGCGCGGGCGACGAGCGGGCCGAACCGGCTGCGCAGGAGCTTCTGCCCGGGGGTGGGGCTCGCGCGCTCGAGCAGGATCGAGCCGTTGATGAGGAGTGCCGCCTCGATCTCGATGCTCCCCTCCCCGCGGAGGTCCCGGGCGAAGAGCTCGGTCGCCACCGAGGTCCCCATGTCGTGGGCGACGAGGACCACCGGCCCGCCGCCGGCGCGGGCCACGAGCGCCTCGGCAGCGTCGGCCTGCCAGCCGAGCGTGTAGACGTGGTCGGCCGGCTTGTCGGAGAGCCCGAAGCCGAGACAGTCGAAGAGCAGCGCCCGCCGGCCGGGCAGCTGCTCGAGCAGCGGCGCGAAGTCGAAGCTCGAGCTCGGAAAGCCGTGGAGGAAGAGCAGGAGCGGTCCGTCGCCCACGCGCTCCTGCACGTAGAGCGAGCGGCCCGCGACCGGCACCCGCTCTCCCGCGTCGCTCCAGCGC
>JACDAP010000547.1 GCA_013695395.1 Solirubrobacterales bacterium | reverse complement strand
GGCGGGAGCCCGGCCCGCTCAGCCGCCCTCGCCACCGGCCGCATAGCGCACGATCGAGGAGTCGATGAGCCACTCCACGGGCGCCTTGTCGTCGGTGTAGACCGAACCGCCGGAGAGTGGTGGAGCGAGCGCCGTCTCGGTCCGCCCCAGCAGCGGCACAAGCTCGGCGTCGGCCTGCGCCGAGTAGCGGCGGATCCGCTCGCGGTCGGGCGGGACGTCGGAGCCGACCAGGAGCGTGCTCGTGTCCTCGATCGGGAACCGGGCGACGTGCCGGTAGGAGGTCAGCATCGTCCGGGTGATCGTCTGCTCGAGCTGGTCCTGGCCCGCCGGGTGGCCGACGTTGACCACGACCGCCCCGCCCGGGGTGAGCCGGGCCTTGGTCAGCGCGAAGAACTCGCGCGTGGCCAGGTAGAACGGGATGTAGGGCTGGCGGTAGGCGTCGAGCGCGATCAGGTCATAGCGCTTCTTCGTGCGTCTGAGGAAGGGCCGGGCGTCTTCGGTGTGGGTGGTCAGCCGCTCGTTGGTCCCGAGGTCGAAGTACTTCCGGCCGGCCTCGGTGACCTCCCGGTCGATCTCCACCCCGTCGATCCGGGTCTCCGGGAAGAAGCGCCCGTACGCGCGCGAGACCGTGCCCGCGGCGTCGCCGAGCATCGCCATGGAGCGCGGTGCGCGGCCGAGCACGCTCAGCGGCAGGCTCAGGTACCCGTCCCAGACGCCGTCGGTGAGCACCGTGCCGGGGTCGTAGATCGAATGCACGGCCTGCCCCTCGTTGAGCTCGAGCAGACGCCGACCGTCGGCCTGGATGACCCGGAGGTACTGGTAGTTGGTCTCCGCCTCGGCGATCACCGCGCGGTCCGCGTCCTCTGCGGGCTTGGTGACGCCCGGCGGCAGGAACAGCGCCGCGAGCAGGACCACCGGGACCACACGCGCGGCGCGCGGCAGGTTGGCTCCGGAAGCGGCGGTGATGGCGAGCCCGGCACCGAAGACGATGAAGGTGCGCTGGGTGCCGATCAGCGGGATGAGCACGAGCGCGGAGAGGAAGACCCCGACCAGGCTGCCGATCGTCGAGAGCGCGTAGAGGCGCCCGGCGACGGTGCCCGCGTTCTCGACCTCGCTGATCGCCAGGCGCAGCGCCCACGGCGTCACCGTGCCGAGCAGCACGAGCGGGACGGCCAGCAGCACGAGCACGCCGAGCAGCGAGCCGACGAAGGCGCCCGCGTCGAGGCGGTCGAAGGCCCCGACCACCACGCCGAAGAACGGATCGGAGACGATCGGGATGAGCGCGAGCATCACCGCGGCCACCAGCACCACCAGGCGCAGGTAGCGGTCGCTCGGGTACCGGTCGGCCAGCCGACCGCCGTACCAGTAGCCGATCGAGAGCGCCACGAGCACCACGCCGATGGTGTTGGCCCAGATGATGGTGGAGGCGCCGAAGTAGGGCGCAAGCAGTCGGGCGGCGGCGATCTCGGCACCGAGGCTCGAGACACCGCCCGCGAAGACCAGAGCGAAGAGGGCACGTCGCGACACGGAGTCCACGCGTCCAATGTCGCACAAGGTCGCGGGCCGGTTCACCGGTCCGAGGGCAGCCGCCTGTCAGGCTGTGCGGCGTGCGCGGCGGCATCCTCTTCGGCGTCGGGGCCTACGGGCTCTGGGGTCTCTTTCCCCTCTTCTTCGCGCAGCTCGATCCGGCCGAGCCGCTCGAGGTCCTGGCCCACCGGATCCTCTGGTCGGTCGTCGTGGTCTGCGGCCTGCTCGCCGTCACCCACCGCCTGCGCACCCTGCGCCGCAGCGTCGGCGACCGCCGGGCCCGGCTGCTGCTCGCGCTCGCCGCGGTGCTCATCGCGGTCAACTGGGGCACCTACATCTACGCGGTCAGCGTCGACCGTGTGCTCGAGGCGGCGCTCGGCTACTTCATCACCCCGCTCGTCAGCGTCGCCTTCGGGGTGGGCCTGCTCGGCGAGCGCCTGCGCCGCGGCCAGTCGGTCGCGCTCGGCCTGGGGGCGGTCGCGGTGGTGATCCTCACCGCGGTCTACGGCGGCTTCCCGTGGATCTCGATGGTGCTGGCCTCGACCTTCGGCAGCTACGGCCTATGCAAGAAGCTCGCCGGGGTCGGTGCCGCCGAGGGCCTCGCGGTCGAGACGCTCTTCCTGCTCGTCCCGGCGGCCGCCTTCCTTGCGGTGCTCGGCAGCCGCGGGGAGTCGACGTTCGCGAGCGAGGGGACCGGGCACGCGCTGCTGCTCGTCGCCGCAGGGCCGATCACGGCGATCCCGCTCCTGCTCTTTGCCGCCTGCGTCTCCCGCACCCCGCTCTCCACCGTCGGACTGCTCCAGTACCTCACGCCGGTACTCCAGTTCCTGATCGGCTGGCTCGTGGCGGGTGAGGCGCTCCCGCTCAGCCGCTGGATCGGCTTCG
>JACDAP010000223.1 GCA_013695395.1 Solirubrobacterales bacterium | reverse complement strand
GCCGGGGCGTGCGCAGCGTTCGGGTCGCGCTCCTGCACGGGGAGCGGACGTACGCGTCGGCCTCCCGCCGGCTGCCCTCGGGCCGGGTCGGGCTGCGCCTCACGCTGCGCGAGCTGCACACCGCCCGCCCCGGGCGCTACGTGCTGCGCGTCATCACCACCGACCGCTCGGGCCGGCGCACCGTCTCCTCGCGGCACGTCACGCTCCGGTAGACCGCGCGACGGGTGCCGGAGCCACTGACCCTCGAGATGTTCCTCCCCCACCGGGGGACGACGTTCACGCTCGCGACCGGCGGCGAGGAGGTCGCGCTCGCGCTCGTCGCGGTCGAGCCGCTGCCGACGCCCGCCGGCGGGACGGAACGGACGCCGTTCTCCTTGGAGTTCCTGGGACCCGCCGACCCCGCCTTCGCCCAGGCCACCTTCCCGTTGAAGCACGCGGAGCTCGGGGCGCTCGAGCTCTTCGCCGTGCCGATCGCGCGCACGGCCGAGGGCACCCGGTACCAGGCGATCTTCACCTGAGCCGGGGCGGGGCGGGGCGTCCCGAGCGGCACCCGGAGATCCACGGAATGGAGATGTCCTGCCTGGCCCCGCGAGTCTCCAGTGTGGCCTTCGGGCTCAGCGGTCCGGCGGTGGCGTCGGGTAGCTGATCGTCTGCAGAACCCGGGCGGGGGCCCCGGCGGCGATCGAGAAGGCCGGCAGGTCAGTGGTGACCACCGCGTTCGCGCCGATGACGCAGCGCTCCCCGATGGTGACCCCGCTCGTGACCACCGCGTGGGCACCGAGCCAGACGTTGTCGCCGATCCGCGTCGGCCCCTTGGTCGTGAAGCCCTGCCACGGCACCGGCGTGACCGGGTCGTCGAAGCGGTGGTTGGCGTCGGTGACGAAGCAGCCGTTGGCGAGCATGCAGTGAGCGCCGATCTCCACGAGCCCCATGGCCGCGATCTGCACGCCGAGGTTCAGGAACGTCCCGCCCCCGATCCGGATGCGCGCGGGCTCCGGGCACGTCAGCCAGACCCCGGGCTCCAGGACGACCTGCGGGCCGATCTCGAGACGTCCGGTCCGCAGCGCCTCGAGGACGTTCCCGTGCACCGGCCAGCGGCAGAACGCCTCGCGCCGCGCGAACTCACGGTGGATCCGCGGCCGCTGGAGCGTGTTCTGCTCATACCAGCGCCACTTCTGCCACCACTGCTTCGCCTGTGCGCGATCCATGCAGCGGACCCTGACAGAACCGGCGTCGTGGTCCCACGACGAACGCGCGCAACCGCACGCGCGGCGCGGTTGCGCGAGCAGCGGACTTCGGGAGAAGCCACCGTCCCGCGCAACCGTGCACGCTGTGCGCCGATCCCAACAGGGATAAGGATCGGGACCTTGCCGCTCCCACCCCGAGAGCTGACAAAGTCTTGTGCGACACCACGTGTATCGGGGTCATGGGGTCCAGACCCCATAGGACACCCGTCTACCTAGAAGTGGGCGCTCTGGCTCGCCGCCTGCCTGCCTGCCTGGCCCCACGGGCGGCACACGGCGGGAGCTACTCAGATTCTCCCGAATCCCCGCAGATCGGCGACGAGCCCGACCAGCGTGTCCCCGTCCATCGCGGCGAAGCTCCGGGGGCCGAGCGCCAGCAGCTCCGGGTGGGTGGCCGGCTCGAGCTCGAGGACCCACAGCTTGCGCGCCGCGTCGAGCCGCATGGCCGCGGCGACCGCGCCCGGCGGCTCGAGGATTCGCAGCCGGTGCGGACTGGCCCGGCCGGGGAGCTCCCACGTGATCGGTCCGCGCTCCCAGAACACGGGCTCCTCGAGGACGGTCACGCCGACCAGCCCTCCGTCCCGGTCGAGATCGAGGGTCGCCTGCCCGGCCACGAGGCCGCTCACCGGATCGCCCTCGCGGCGCTGCGCGGGCGCCAGCCACAGGCCACCGTCGAGCCTCGGGATGAGGTCGGCAAGCGGGTCCCGATCGAGGGCGACCGCCAGGCCGCTCACCGGCTCACGCAGCAGCCTTCGTCCGCTTGAGCCGTGCCTTGCCGGGCTTCTTGGCGGACGCCTTCGCTGCGGCCGCGCCGCTCGAGCCGTTCGCGGGCGCGGACGTGCCCTGGCCCTTCGCCTCGCCGTTCCGGTTGCGACCGGCGCGCGGCGCAGCGTCTGCGGTCACGAGCTCGGCGAGGAATTCGCCCGTCGCCGAGCCGGGGGTCGCCGCCACCTGCTCAGGCGTGCCTTCGGCCACGACGCGGCCGCCCTCCTCCCCGCCCTCGGGACCCATGT
>JACDAP010000484.1 GCA_013695395.1 Solirubrobacterales bacterium | reverse complement strand
CATTTCAGCCAGCTTCCTTGCTTCGACACCGGGGCGCCGGGCCGAAGAGCGACTAGTGGACGGGAGGGCGCCATGCTGGCACAGATGAAGCCAACATGCCAAGTCGATTGCTCTGCGGTGAGGGAAGGGTGGAAAATTTCACCGTCGCAGGGCTTTCGCTGAGTTGGAACGAGACCGCCGAGGCCCTCGGCGTGTCGGCGCCCACGGTTCGCCGAATGGTGGACCGCGCCCGGCGTTCAGTGCACGGCCACCCCAGGTGAGATTCGTGCTGATCGCAATTCCGGCAGGCTTCGACTCTCGCTCAAGGTTGTGCTCCGGTTGCCGATCACGTACAGACATCCAAGAGCAGGTCTTCTCGAAAAGGGCACCCCCGTCGCGAGGCGGGTCCGCAAAGCCACGGAACTCCGCCGGAGTCCGCCGGGCCCCCGAGGAACCAAAGACGCTCGTCACGCACGACCGGCCGCGCACGCGGTCCGTGGCGGCCGAAGGAACGATGCAGGGCTGCTCGCCCATCAGGAAGAACACAAAATGTTCAACCCGACCCGTCCCCGGCGTGCCCTGCGCTTCGGGCTCGCAGCGTTCAGCCTCGCTCTCGTCACCGTTCCCGTCGCCGCGGCCCAGGCCGCTCCGGTCGACCTCGCCACCGCCGCTCCGTTCGCGGTGCTCGGCGGCTCGACAGTCACGAACACCGGTCCGTCGGTGCTCAACGGTGACCTCGGGGTCGCCCCGGGGACCGCGATCACCGGCTTCCCTCCTGGGATCGTCAACGGTGCCACGCACGCCAACGACGCCGTCGCCCAGCAGGCGCAGTCCGACCTGACGACCGCCTACGACGTCGCGGCCGCCCAGCCCGTCTCGCCGGCCAACGATCTGACCGGCACCGACCTCGGAAACCGCACGCTCCAGGCGGGCGCGTACGGCTTCTCCTCGTCCGCCGGCCTGACCGGCGCGCTCACGCTGGACGCCGCGGGCGACCCCAACGCCCAGTTCGTCTTCGTGATCGGCTCGACGCTGACGACCGCCGGGGCGAGCTCGGTCAATCTCATCAACGGGGCCTCGCCCTGCAACGTGTTCTGGAAGGTCGGCAGCTCGGCGACCATCGGCACCACCACGGCCTTCCAGGGCAACGTCATGGCCCTCTCGGACATCTCGGTGAACGACGGCGCGACGGTGCGCGGCCGGTTGCTCGCGCGCAACGGCCAGATCACCCTGATCAACGACACGATCGACAACTCGATGTGCGCCCCGCCGGCGACCACGCCGCCGGACACGACGCCGGACTCCACCCCGACCGACACGGCTCCCACGGACTCCAGCCCGACCGGCATGACGCGCCCTGACTCCACCCCGACCGGCACTGCTCCGGCGGCAAGCCAAGGCGACGCCGGCGCGGTCGCCACCCCTGCCGGCGGAGGGTCCGGCAGCGACACGCGCACCACCGGGACGGCCCAGGTCCCGCCGACCAGCCGCTTCAGGCTCATCACCCGCCGGGGCACCGCCAAGCTGCGCCGCGTGCCGAGGACCCGCCGATCCACCACGCCCAGGGCTTGCCGGGCCGGCTTCACCGCCACCGTCCGCGGGTCCATGATCCGGCGCGTCGTGTTCACGCTCGACGGTCGGCGCATGGCGGCTCGCACCGGCTCCCCGTTCACCACGACCGTGGAGGCCACGAGCGGCGCGCACATGCTCAAGGCGCGCGTCTGGTTCAAGGACGCGACCCGTGTCAAGACGCTGAAGATGGGCTACCGCGTCTGCTCCACGGTTGCGCTGCGCCCGAAGCGCGGCCCCTCGCAGTTCACCGGATGAGCCTGGCCGAGCGGTCCCCCCGTCTTCGCCGGGGGACCGCAGTCCTGGCCGCCGTCACCTCGCTGCTCGCCCCGGCCGGCGTCCTCGCGGCACCGGCGGGGGCCGCGCCGGCCCCCCGCAGCGCCGGGAGCCAGGCGCTCGTCATCCTCATGCACTCCCGTATCGCACGGACCCGGCCGAGCGTCACGGCCCAGCGTCTCGAGACCGTGGCCGCACGCCGGCCACTCACCCGGGTGCGGACCGTGCTCCCGGTGCTCGACGAGACCAAGGACGCCGAGGGGCGGGGATGGGTCCAGGTGCGGCTGCCGGGCCGGCCGAATCAGCACAAGGGCTGGATCCCCACCACGCAGACCCGCCGCGGGACCACGGGCTGGCGCCTGACGATCGACCTCTCCGCACGGCAGGTGACCGCCAGCTTCGCCGGGCGCGTCGAGCGCCGGTTCAAGGCGATCGTGGGCGCCCCCGCGACCCCGACCCCGCGCGGCTCCTACTTCGTGGAAGAGGCCGTCGCCCTCTCCTCGGCGGACGCGGGCGCCCCCTTTGCGCTGGCGATGAGCGCGCGCTCCCAGGTGTTCCAGGAGTTCAACGGCGGCCCCGGGCAGATCGCCCTCCACGGCACCGGCAACCTCACGGGCGAGCTCGGCACCGCCGCCTCCCACGGCTGCGTCCGGCTCAGCTCCCGGGCGATCACCTGGCTGGCCCGCCGTGTCGGCCGCGGGGTCCCGGTGACCATCAAGGGGTGAGCGGCCGCAGACCGATCGTCGGGCACAGCGGTCGAACGGATCACCCGGTGGGTCAGGGAGCCCCCGCCGTCGGCTCCCCCTACCGGCCGTCCCTTCGGGCACGAGGCGCACAACTTTGTCCCGCAGCGGAGGCGTTGTGGCGTAGGGTCGGCCGCAGGAGCTGACCGATGACACGCACGGGCGCCCGATCAAGAGCCAGGCTGATGATGACCGTCGCGGTCTGCGTCGTTCTCATTCTGGCTCTGCTCGCCGTCTTGAGCGCTTCCACGGCCGCCGCCGCTCCGGGCCAGGGCGCTTGGGGCGACCGGGAGAACGACCATGGCTACAACTCACCCGACGTGATCTCGACCGTCGGAGCCTGGGACCGCGACGTGCTCGGGTTCGAGGTCGGCGTCACGCAGAACCAGATCTACAGCGGCGACCGCTTCAGCGTGATCATCGACGCCAACCGCGACGGCATCGAGGACTACGCCCTCGTCCTGTACTGCTGCCCGCTGCAGAAGAACATGGGCTACTGGACGGGCAGCGGCTGGAACTTCTCGATTCCTCAGAACACCTTCCAGGCGTCCTTCGGCAGCGGGACGATGCAGGCCTACGTCCACCGCGGCGAGGTCGGGTGGCCGCAGGGCGCCCTGCACTTCCGGGCGCGCACCTGGTGGGAGGGGTCCGGCCAGCGCCCCTTCGACCTCGCGCCGGACTCGGGCTGGTTCGTGCTGCCCCAGGAGACTGCCGTCGGGGGTGCGTCGGGCCCAGGGGCGCAGACCGCACCCT
>JACDAP010000478.1 GCA_013695395.1 Solirubrobacterales bacterium | reverse complement strand
GCTCTTGCGGCGGCGCACGACCTTCGGCTCGATCCCCCGGGCGCGCAGGACGGTGATGGCGTCGCCGGGGGAGAGGCCGACCACCCGTGCCACGCGTCGCGGGCCGCTGACTTGCCGCGGGTTCGCGCCGAGCAGCGTCCGGCCGGCCAACGGTGCCTCGAGGGTCACGAACTGCGGGGCGAAGATGAGGATCGCCGGGCAGGGTCGCGGGTCCGCGACGTCGGGGAACGCGATCCGGGCGGTGATCCGCACGGACCGGTCGGTCTCCTCGACGATCGGCGGCGCGAGCGAGGCGCCGCAGCCCGTGCCGCCCGGAACGATGATGCGCACGGTGCGCTGCGAGTCGCCGATGCCCCCGAACCCCCAGTCCGCCTGTCGGACCGCGGCGCCCGCGGCCGACGGAGGAGCGAGGGTGAGGACCACGACCGTCGGCAGCAGGAGGCGGAGCGCGCGCACGGCGGGATCTTCTCACGCCGCGGCGCGAGCGGCACGCGGGCGCGGGCGGCCGTTCACGGCCTGGCGTGTTCCCCAGGTCACGCTATGGACGACCTGGGGAACACGCCGCTCCAACACGCGAGCGTCAACGCGCCAGCTAGCGCGTGGATGTCGATCGAGGTGCATCCCGTCCGTCGCGCTAGTAGAACCCCGGGAACGGCCCGGGCCAGACCACCAAGGAGACCATCAGATGCGCTTCATGATGTTCATGCACCCCAACACGGAGGAGATCGGGGAGGAGTGGGGGACGCCCGACGTCGAGGCCGTCGAGGCGATGGGGGCCTACAACGAGCAGCTCACCCAGGCCGGGATCCTGCTGGCCGCCGACGGCCTGCACCCGCCGGTCGAGGGTGCGCGCGTGCGCCGCAGCAAGGGCGAGACGGTGACCACCGACGGCCCGTTCACCGAGGCCAAGGAGATCGTCGGCGGGTACTGGACGATCGACGTCAAGGACAAGGCCGAGGCGGTTGCCTGGGCCGAGCGCTGCCCGCTCGGGGAAGGCGACATGATCGAGCTGCGCCGCGTCTACGAGATGTCCGACTTCCCTGAGGACGTCCAGGCGGCAGCCGAGCTCTCCGAGGAGCCGCCGGAGCAGACCTCCGCGCGATAGACGGGGGCCGGCGCAACCCATGGACGAGAGGCGGGCGCACGCGGCGGTCGAGGCGGTCTGGCGCATCGAGTCGGGCCGTCTGGTCGCAGGGCTCGCGCGGCTCGTCCGGGACGTCGGCCTGGCCGAGGAGCTCGCGCAGGACGCGCTCGTCCGGGCGCTCGAGGTCTGGCCGCGGGCGGGCGTCCCGGAGAACCCGGGTGCCTGGCTGATGGCCACCGGCAAGCACGCTGCCCTGGACCGGCTGCGGCGCGACCGCACGCTGGAGCGGAAGGAGGAGCAGCTGGTCAACGAGGCCGGCGCGCGCTTCGCCCTCTCCGCCGCGGAGGTCGCGGTCGCGCGGGAGGAGGACCTCGGTGACGACCTGCTCACGCTCGTGCTGACGTGCTGCCATCCGGTGCTCAGCCCGGCGGCGCGCACCGCGCTCACCCTGCGCGCCGTCGCGGGGCTCACCACCGAGGAGATCGCCCGGGCGTTCCTCCTGCCCGTTCCGACCGTGGCGCAAAGGATTGTCCGCGCCAGGCGCACGCTCAAGGAGGAAGGTGTCGGCTTCACCGCACCCGCCCCGGACGAGCTCGCCGAACGGCTCGACTCCGCCCTCGAGATCGTCTACCTCGTCTTCAACGAGGGCTACACGGCCACCACGGGGGAGGACTGGATGCGCCCGGCGCTCTGCTCCGACGCGCTCCGCCTGGGTCGCGTACTGGCCTCATTGCTGCCGCAAGAACCTGAGGTCCACGGGCTCGTCGCGCTCATGGAGCTGCAGGCCGCGCGCATCGGTGCCCGGACCGACACCCACGGAGCGCCGGTGCTGCTCGACGACCAGGACCGCGCCCGCTGGGACCGCCTGCTGCTCGGCCGCGGCCTGGCGGCACTGAAGCGAGCCGAAGCGCTCGGCGGCGCCCTCGGTCTCTATGCCCTCCAGGCGGCGATTGCCGCGTGCCACGCCCGGGCGCCGAGCGCAGCGGCCACCGACTGGCCGCAGATCGCGCTGCTCTACAGCGCGCTGGCCGAACGCACCGGCTCACCCGTCGTCGAGCTCAACCGGGCGGTGGCGGTCGGCCGCGCGGAGGGCCCCGCACCCGGCCTCGCGATCGTCGAGCGGCTCCTCGGCGAGGATGCGCTGCCCGGCTACCACCTGCTCCCCGCCGTCCACGGCGACCTGCTTGAACGGCTCGGTCGCGACGAGTACGCCCGCGCCGCGTTCACGCGGGCAGCGTCGCTCGCGACCAACGCGCGTGAGCGCGAGCTGCTCGCCGCCCGCGCCGCGGGTGCGGACCGGCGTGTTCCCTGAACCACCTCATCGGGGGCCCAGCGAGCACGCCGCCGCCAGATCGGCGCGGCAGGGGGGCGCCGTGCTCGCAGATCGCTGACATGGATCGATCCGGGAACACGCCGCCGCCGGAAAGGCATCTCGCGCGGCCGGGGACGTAGGCTCGGCGCCATGGCTCCCGTGATCCACCACATGAACTGCGGCACGATGTGCCCCCACGCCGGCGTCCGCCTCGCCCTCGTGCCGAGCGACCCTGGCCACATCGTCTGCCACTGCCTGCTGATCGAGGCGGCCGACGGGCTGGTGCTCGTCGACACCGGCTACGGCACGGGAGACATCGCCGCCCCGAAGCGCCTCGGGCCCGCCCGCCTGCTGCTGAACGCGAAGCTCGACCGGGAGGAGACCGCCGTCGCCCGCGTCCGGGCGCTCGGCCACGACCCCGCCGACGTCCGACACGTCCTCGCCACCCACCTGGACCTCGACCACGCCGGCGGCCTCGGTGACTTCCCGAACGCCGAGGTCCACGTGCACAGCACCGAGCTGGCCGCGGCTCGCGCGCCGAAGCGCGACGCGAAGCTCCGCTACCGCACCGCCCAGTGGGCGCACGGCCCCCGCTGGGCCGCGCACGACGCGGTCGACGGCGAGCCCTGGTTCGGCTTCCCGCGGGTCCGCCTGCTCGAGGGCGCAGGCGTCGAGATCGCGATGATCCCGCTGCACGGCCACACCTCCGGACACACGGGGGTCGCGGTCGACACGGGCGACGGCTGGCTCCTGCACGCGGGGGATGCCTACCTCGACCACGGGGAGATCGCGAGCCCGCCGCGCCGCGGCCGCGCGCTCACCGCCTACCACCGCGTCAACAGCGTGGACGAGGCGCTCCGCCGCACGAACGTCGAACGCCTCGCCGAGCTGGCGCGCGACCCGGCGGTCAGCGTCTTCTGCGCGCACGACCCGCTCGAACTGCGGCGGCTCGGCTAGAAGATCCCGTACTGGCGGACGAGGCGTCGCAGCGGCTCCCGCTCGAAGAGCAGTGCGGTGAGCCCCTGCTGGATCTCACGGCCGAGGCGCCGGCACTGCTGGAAGGTCTCGTCCTCGCGCGCGCGGGATCGCTCCAGGCCTTCCAGTGCGGCGCGCCGCGCAGGGTC
This sequence comes from Solirubrobacterales bacterium, assembly GCA_013695395.1. GTDB lineage: Bacteria > Actinomycetota > Thermoleophilia > Solirubrobacterales > Solirubrobacteraceae > Paraconexibacter. The sequence continues at coordinate 708 of JACDAP010000478.1, read as the reverse complement.
GTCGAGCAGGGCGAGGAAGCGGTCGTAGGCGCCGAGCGTGCGCACGCCCGCGTCGACGGCCTCGTAGCGTAGGAACGCCGCAGCGATCCGGTCGGTCGGGGGCTGGAGCAGCTCGCCGAGCAGCAGGGCGGGCGCGTCGTCGGCGGTGACGTGATGGCACTCGAGCAGGGGAAGGAGCCCGCCGGCGAAGAGCATCGTGCGGGAGGTGCGAAGCTTCGCGTGGCGCAGCGCCCACTTGCCGTCCTGCCCGGAGCGCGCCTTGGCCTCGAAGTCGACGGCGATCGTCCGCCAGTAGCGGATCACGTCGTTGAGCAGGAAGCGCGGTGGGCGCCGGTCCCGCCGCTCGCCGCTGCCCAGGTAGGCCTCGAGCAGGGTGGCCAGGACGGTGCGGTGGACGTCCGCGCCGAGCAGCGGCGCGCTCTCGAGGAGCACGAGCATCCGCCGGGTGAGCACCCGGTTGGAGTCCGCCTCCAGGCCGATCGTCGCGAGCTCCTCCACGGTCACGATGTCGTCGAAGGTCCCCTGCGCCCCGCTGGCGCCACCGAACGCCGGCTGCAGCTCGGCCAGCCCGGGCCGCAGCCCGGGGCGCCGCGCGCCCGTGGTGACGATGAGCACGTCGTCGTCGGAGCCGCTCGTGAGCTCCCGCCGTCCCCAGGAGCCGAGCAGCACGATCGCCACGTCGCCGTCGCGCGGCACCCCGGCCAGCGC
>JACDAP010000443.1 GCA_013695395.1 Solirubrobacterales bacterium | reverse complement strand
CACCAACACGACCCGGTCGTCGTCGGCGAAGCCGAAGTATGCCCGCGCCTCGCCGCGCTCGGTGCTCCGCGGCGGCACCGGCCGGCCGGTCACCACGTAGGGCTGCCCCTCCCGCCCCGTGATCGGGAAGGCCAGGCAGACCTTCCGGGCGCGCGGGGCCAGCAGCCGGTTCGTGAGGCCGAGGTGGGAGTCGGCCTCGGTGAGCACGATCGGGATCCGCGCTGCGAGCGCCGCGGCACCCACCGGGCCGGCCACGTACCCGCCCCCGCCGAGCACGACGTCGGGCCGCTCCTCGCGCAGGATCCGCCGCGCCGCGGCCACCGCTCCCCCCGCCCGCACGACCGCGCGGGCGGCCTTCAGCGGGTTGGTCCGCGAGATCCCCTCGACCCGGATCGGATGCAGCACGTACCCGGCCTCGGGAACCAGCCGCGCCTCGGCACGCTCGCCCCCGACGAAGCTGACCTGCGCGCCCTCAGCCCGCAGCGCGTCGGCTACCGCCAACGCCGGTACGACGTGTCCCGCTGTTCCCCCGGCTGCGATCACGACCCTGAGCATGTGGCCGGGATGGTGTCGCAACCAGGCGCAGGTGCGCGGCGCCCCCACTGGCGACGTTCAACAGCAGGCCCATCGCGCCGAGCATCACGACGAGGTTCGTCGAGCCGTAGGAGATGAACGGGAGCGGTACGCCGGTGAGCGGCGCGAGGCCCAGGACGGTGAAGACGTTGAGCGAGGCCTGGCAGAGCACCATCGCGGTCAGCCCGGCGGCGAGGAGCTTCGCGTACGCGCTCGTGGCGGCCTTCGCGATCCTCAAGCCCGCGTAGGCGATCAGCGCGTAGAGGAAGAGCAGCGCGGTGATCCCGAGCACGCCGACCTCCTCGCCGATGATCGCGAGGATGAAGTCCGTGTGGGCCTCGGGGAGGAAGAACGCCTTTTGGACGGACTCGCCGAGGCCTCGGCCCAGCAGCCCACCGGAGCCGAGCGCGATCTGCCCCTGAACGGACTGGAAGCCGTCGCCGCCCGCGTCGGCCCACGGGTTGATGAAGCTCGTCAGCCGGGCGCGCCGGTAGGGCTCGATGATCGCGAAGAGCGTCACGACGACCGTGAGCGCGGCCACACCGATGGCCAGGTGCCGCATCGGGATCCCGGCGACGACGAGCAGCGCGATCAGGGTGAAGCAGATGACCAGCGCGGTCCCGAGGTCGGGCTGGGAGCCGATCAGCAGGCAGGCGGCACCGGCGACGATGCCGAGCGGCACGAGCAGCCGGGGTTCCATCACGAGCCGCGGCTTCGTCGCCAGGAGCTTGACCGCGTAGAGGACCATCGCGAGCTTCATCAGCTCGGAGGGCTGGAACTGGAGCGGGCCGAAGCCGAGCCAGCGCTGCGCGCCGTTGATCTCCACCCCGAGCGGGGTCTTGACCAGGACCAGCAGGACGAACGCTCCGCCGAGCAGGGCGTTCGTGTACCGGAGCACCAGCGCCAGGCCGTGCCGGGCCAGCACGTTCATCATGACGAGGCCGACGCCGCCGTACATCACGTACTTGATGAGGAACGAGGAGCCGTTGCCCTCGCCCTCCAGGAGGATCCGCGAGCTCGAGGCGGAGTAGACCATCACCGCGCCGGCCGCCAGCAGGCAGAGGACCGCGGTCAGCAGGATGTTGTACTCGAGGGGCTGCGCGCGTCGTGAGGCTCCGGCCATCAGGCCTTCTGTTCGACAAGCGCCGCGAAGCGCCTTCCCCGTTCCTCGTAATCGGTGAACTGGTCGAAGCTCGCGCAGGCGGGCGAGAGCAGCACGGTCTCCCCCGGCCTCGCGGCGGCCCGGGCCCGCGCCACGGCGGTGACGAGATCCCCGCAGGGCTCCCCGCCGACCTCGTCCGCGAGCCGCCCGGCGGCCGCACCGATCAGGTAGACGTGCGCGGCCTTTCCGGCCAGCGGCGTGAAGTCCTCCCCCTTGGCATCGTCACCGCCGAGGATCAGGTGGACCGGAGCGCGTGTGGCGGCCAGCGCGGTGAGCGTCGAGGCGACGTTCGTGGCCTTCGAGTCGTCGATCCAGCGGACCCCGTCGTGGTCGCCGAGGACCTGCAGGCGGTGCGGCACCCCGCGAAAGCTCGCGAGCCCCTCGCCGATCGCCTCGGGGTGCGCGCCGAGGGCGGTGCAGATCGTGGCGACCGCCCCGGCGTTGAGCGCGTTGTGGGCGCCGGGCAGCCCGGAGCGGCTGTCGGGTGCAAGATCCACCCGCCGGGCACGCCCGGGGACGGCGAGACCGGTCGGCGCGATCGCGAGCTGGTCGGCGCCCTGCCGCGCGAAGGCCCACATCTTGGCGGCGCGGTACTCCTCCACCGAGCCGTGCCAGTCGAGGTGGTCGCTGCCGAGGTTCAGCAGGACGGCGATGTCCGGTGCGAAGGCCAGGGTGTCAGCCAGCTGGTAGCTCGAGCACTCGCAGATCACGATCTCGGGTGGGTCGGCGACGAGGCTCGAGAGCGGGGTCCCGACGTTCCCCGCGGCGCTCACCTCCCGACCGGCCAGCCGGAGGACGTGCGCGGTCCACTCGGTCACCGTGGTCTTCCCGTTCGTGCCCGTGACCGCGACGAACTCGCGATCGATCAGCCGCCAGGCGAGCTCGAGCTCCCCGAGCACCGGGATGCCGCGCTCCCGCGCCGCCGCGACGACCGGTGCCCGCGGCGGCACACCAGGGGACTTCACCACCGCGCGCGCATCGGCGAGGAGGTCGAGGCCGTCCCCCACGACGGTCGGGAAGCCCGCGTCCTGCGGCGCCGCACGGGTGTCGACGCCCACGACCTGCTCCCCCCGGGCCACGAGCAAACGACCTGCGGCGAGGCCCGAGCGGGCCAGGCCGACCACCAGGTAGGGACCTTCGGGGAGGGGCGGCCGCGCGACGGTCACTCAGGAGATCGACTTCTGGTAGAGCGTGAACCCGACGGCGGCGAGGACCGTCCCCACGATCCAGAACCGCAGGATGATCTTCGTCTCCGACCAGCCGGAGATCTCGAAGTGGTGATGGATCGGGGCCATCAGGAAGACGCGCTTGCGGAAGGTCTGGAAGGAGAAGACCTGGATGATCACGCTGAGCGCCTCGGCCACGAAGATCCCGCCGAGCAGGACGAGGAGCTCCTCGGTCTTGGTCATGACCGCGAGGCCGCCGATCGCGCAACCCAGGCCCAGCGAGCCCGTGTCCCCCATGAAGATCGTCGCCGGGAACGCGTTGTACCAGAGGAAACCCACGCAGGCCCCGACCAGGCAGCCGCAGAGCAGCGCGAGCTCCTCCTGACCGCCGGTGATGAAGGTGATCCCGAGGTAGGCCAGCGTCACGATCGCCACGCAGCCCGCGGCGAGGCCGTCGAGCCCGTCGGTGAGGTTGACCGCGTTCGAGGTCCCGGCGATCACCAGGTAGATGAGGATCGGGTAGAACGGACCGAGGTCGATCGTGAGGTCGAGCGTGCGCAGGCGGAGCGTCGGATCGAGGCCTGCCTGCTGGGTGGCGATCCACCAGAGGAACAGGGAGATCGCGACGAGCACGAGGAGCTTCCAGCGGCCGCGGAGCCCGAGCGAGCGCCGCTTGAAGACCTTCTGCGCGTCGTCGAGCAGGCCGAGCCCGGCGCAGGCCATCGCGGCCACGTAGACCCCGATCGCCCGGGCGTCCGAGTAGTCCACGAGGATCAGGAACGGCACCGAGATCGCCGTGAACATGATGATCCCGCCCATCGTGGGCGTGCCCGCCTTGGCGTGGTGGCCGGCCGGGCCCTCGTCGCGGATCTGCTGCCCGAACTCGCGGGCCCGCAGGAAGGAGATGAACTTCGGGCTCAGGAAGATGCAGATGAGCAGCGACGCGGTCCCTCCGATGAGCACCTCGCCGAGGTTGGTCACGCGAGCGCCTCGACGACCCGCTCCAGGCCGATCCCGCGGGAGGCCTTGACGAGCACGGTGTCCCCGGGACTCAGCAGGCCGGGCAGGAGCGCGGCGGCCGCCTCGGCGTCGGCGACCGTGTGGTCGGCGGCAAGGCCCGCGGAGAGCGGCCCGACCGCGACGAGGACGTCGACCCCTGCCGCGCGGGCGTGCTCGCCGATCGCGGCGTGGTGCGCGGCGGCGTCGGGGCCGAGCTCGAGCATGTCCCCGAGCACGGCGACCTTGCGGCCCGGTGCCGAGCGCTGCAGGTCGTCCAGGGCGGCGCGCATCGACATCGGGTTGGCGTTGTAGCAGTCCTCGACGACGGTTATGTCCCCGGGCATCTGCCGCTGCTGGCCGCGCATCGCGCTCAGCGCGACCTCGATGCGGCCGCTCGGCTCCACCCCGATCGCCCGGGCGGCGGCCAGGGCGGCCACGGCGTTCTGGCGCATGTGGGCGGAGTCGAACGGGAGCTCGAGGCCGTCCAGGTCGGCTTCGGTCAGCTCCCCGCCCGGGCCGACGGGCACCGTGCGCAGGTCCGCCCGCAGGTGCGGCGCGAGCAGCGGCTCGCCCGCGGGGACGATCATCGTGGCGCCCGCGTGCAGCCCCGCGATGAGCTCCGCCTTGGCGGCGGCCACCCCCTCGACGGAGCCGAGCAGCTCCACGTGGACCGGTCCGACGTTCGTGATCAGCCCGACGTCGGGCTCGCTGATGGTGGTGAGCTCGGCGATCTGCCCGGCCCCGCGCATGGCGAGCTCGAGCACGAGCACCTCGGTGCCGGGCGGCGCGGAGAGCACCGTGAGCGGGAGCCCGATCTCCGTGTTGAGGTTCTGCCGGGTGGCGACCGTCCGGCGGTGCGGCGCGAGCATCGCCGCCAAGACGTCCTTCGTGGAGGTCTTGCCCGTCGAGCCGGTGATCGCGATGACCTGGGCGCCCAGAGCTCGGCGCCATGCGGTGGCCAGCCGCTGGAGCGCGGCGAGCGGGTCCTCGGCGGCGAGCACGACCGCGTCCGCCGGGGCGAGCGCGGCCGCGGTGCCCGCA
>JACDAP010000439.1 GCA_013695395.1 Solirubrobacterales bacterium | reverse complement strand
CCGACGGCGAGCGCTCCACCGTGGAGATCGCCCTGGTCGACGGGGCCGTCCCCGGTGCGGTCCTGCTCGTCCACGCGGGGACCGCCCTCACGCTCCTCAAGGACGCGGCATGAGGTTCGTCGACGAGTTCCGCGACCCCGAGCTCGGCCGCGTGCTGGCCGCGGAGATCGCCGAGGCGGTCGAGCCCGGCCGCCACGTGAAGCTGATGGAGGTCTGCGGCGGCCACACGCACTCGATCTACAAGTACGGGGTCGACGACCTCCTCCCCGAGAACGTGGAGCTCGTCCACGGCCCCGGCTGCCCGGTCTGCGTGATCCCGATGGGCCGCGTCGACGACGCGATCGCCCTGGCCCACATCGACGGCGTGATCCTCACGTGCTTCGGCGACATGCTTCGGGTCCCGGGATCGAACGGCTCGCTGCTCGACGCCAAGGCCGAGGGCGCGGACATCCGGATCGTCTACTCGCCGCTCGACGCGCTGCGGATCGCCAAGGCGAACCCCGAGCGCGAGGTGATCTTCTTCGCGATCGGCTTCGAGACCACGGCGCCGTCGACGGCGCTCACCCTGCTCAGGGCCCGTGCGGAGGGCGTGCAGAACTTCACCTGCTTCTGCAATCACGTGACGATCGTGCCGCCGCTGCGCGCGCTGCTCGAATCGCCCGACCTGCGCCTCGACGGCTTCGTCGGCCCCGGACATGTGGCCACGGTCGTCGGGGCGCGGCCCTTCGAGTTCATCCCGGCCGACTACGGCAAGCCCGTCGTCGTCTCGGGCTTCGAACCGGTCGACATCCTTCAGTCGGTCCTGATGATCCTCCGCCAGCTGCGCGAGGGGACCTGCTCGGTGGAGAACCAGTACAAGCGCGTGGTCCCGTGGGAGGGCAACGTCGCCGCGCTGCGGGCGATGGGGCAGGTCTTCGCGCTGCGACCGCACTTCGAGTGGCGCGGGCTTGGCTTCATCTCGCAGTCCGGCCTGCGGATCTCCGACGAGTTCGCAGAGCTCGACGCGGAGCTCCGCTTCGCAGTCCCGGGCGTGCGCGTGGCCGACCCGAAGGCGTGCCAGTGCGGCGAAGTCCTCAAGGGCGTCATCAAGCCGTTCGAGTGCAAGGTGTTCGGGTCGGCGTGCACCCCGGAGCGCCCCATCGGGACCTGCATGGTCTCGAGCGAGGGCGCCTGCGCGGCCTATTACAACTACGGCCGGTTCGCGCGAGATCGGGTTGTCGTATGAGTCTCGCCCAGGACCGCCGAGCGGAGCAGGATGCAAGGGAGGAGAAGGTCCTCGGCATCATCGAGACCGCCCGCGGCAAGAAGCAGAAGTTCCGCGACGCGCGGATCACGATGGCCCACGGCGCCGGGGGCAAGGCGACGGCCTCGCTGATCGAGGGCCTGCTGCTACCCGCCTTCGCGAACGCCGCACTCGACGAGCTGGGCGACGCCGGCTACGTGCCGACCGTGGCCGGGACGCTCGCGCTCAGCACCGACTCCTACGTCGTACGGCCGCTCACGTTTCCGGGTGGTTGCATCGGCGAGCTCGCGATCAACGGGACCGCGAACGACCTCGCCTGCGCCGGCGCCCGGCCGCTCGCCCTCACGCTCGGGATGATCCTCGAGGAGGGCCTCGAGAGCACCGTCCTGCGCGAGCAGGTCGCCGCGATGGCCGCCGCCGCGCAGGCCGCGGGCGTCACGATCGTCGCCGGGGACACGAAGGTCGTCGAGCGCGGGAGCGCCGACGGCATGTACCTGAACACCGCGGGCGTCGGCCTGCGTGACGCGCGCGCGATGCTTTCCCCCGCCGCCCTGCGCCCCGGCGATCAGCTGCTGCTCTCCGGCCCGATCGGCGCCCACGGCATGGCGATCATGCTCGCCCGCGGCGAGTTCGAGCTCGAGGCCGAGATCCGCTCGGACACCCGCTGCCTGTGGCCGACCGTCGACGCCCTGCTCGGCGCCGCGGGGCCACACCTGCGCTGCCTGCGCGACGCGACCCGCGGAGGCGTGGCGTCCGTCCTCAACGAGCTCGCGCGCGCCTCTGGCGTGGCGATGATCGTACGTGAGGCGGCCGTGCCGGTCGACCCGGACGTCGCCGGGGCGGCGGAGCTGCTGGGGCTCGACCCCATGCAGATCGCCAACGAGGGCGTGCTGGTCGCCGCGGTCGCGCCCGAGGGCGCCGAGGCGGCACTCGAAGCGATGAAGAACGTTGCGGGCGGCGAACGTGCCGTCCTGATCGGAGAAGTCAAGACCGACCCCACCGGCATGGTGCTCGTGGAGACGGGATTCGGCGGCAGGCGGGTCTGCGACCAACTGGTCGGCGACCCGCTGCCGCGTATCTGTTGAACGAGGAGGCATCGATGTCCGCAGTGGAGTTCAGTCCAGATCAGGCGAAGACCGAGGCGATCACGGCGCACGTGCTGTGGATGACCATCGGGCTCTCGTGCGAGGGCGATTCGGTCGCCATGACCTCGGCGACCAACCCGTCGCTCGAGGACATCATCACCGGGGCGATCCCCGGGATGCCGAAGACGATCGTGCACAACCAGGTGCTCGCCTACGAGTACGGCGACGAGTTCGTGCAGGCCTGGTACGACGCCGAGGCCGGCAAGCTCGACCCGTTCGTGCTCGTCATCGAGGGTTCGATCGGCAACGAGAAGATCAACGGCGAGGGCCACTGGACGGGCTTCGGCGTCAACCCGGACAACGGGCAGCCGATCACGCTCAACGAGTGGATCGACCGGCTCTCCCCGAAGGCCGCCGCGGTCGTCGCGGTCGGTACCTGCGCCACCTACGGCGGCATCCCCGCGATGAAGAACAACCCGACCGGCGCGATGGGCGTACGGGACTACCTCGGGTGGGGCTGGAAGTCGAGCGCGGGCATCCCGATCGTGAACATCCCGGGCTGTCCCGCGCAGCCGGACAACATGACCGAGACGCTCATGTACCTCGTCTTCGCCCTGGCCGGCATGGCGCCGCTGCCCGAGCTCGACGAGGCCGGCCGGCCGACCTGGCTCTTCGGGCGTACCGCGCACGAGAGCTGCAACCGCGCGGCCTTCTACGAGTCGGGCAACTTCGCCACCGAGTACGGCTCAGATCACCGCTGCCTGGTCAAGCTCGGCTGCAAGGGGCCCGTGGTCAAGTGCAACGTGCCGTTGCGCGGATGGGTCAACGGCATGGGCGGCTGCCCGAACGTGGGCGGCATCTGCATGGCGTGCACCATGCCGGGCTTCCCCGACAAGTACATGCCGTTCATGGACGAGGACGCCAACGCGAAGCTCTCCTCCAACCTCGCGAAGTTCACCTACGGGCCGCTCCTGCGCTGGGGCCGGG
>JACDAP010000417.1 GCA_013695395.1 Solirubrobacterales bacterium | reverse complement strand
GCCGAGGACCATGACGTTGTGGCGTACGCACCAGGCGACTGGCGCGACCGCGTCGGCGGCGGCGGTGTCGAGGCCCGACGGCTCGACCTGCCTGCCGGCCTCGACCCCGAATCACCGCCGAACGCGTTGCCGGCGCGCGCCGCCCTGCTCCTCGAGACGGGCCTGGCGGTCGCCCCCGGCCTGCTCGATCGGCTCGAGGCGGATCGGCCGGACGTCCTGGTGCACGACTCCGACCCACGCGGGCATGAACTCCGTCCACGAGGCCCTCATGCACGGGGTCCCGATGCTCACCCTCCCGCAGTCCGGCGACCAGTTCCTCGTCGCCGCCCGCCTGGCGCAGCTGGGGGCGGGGCTCCCCGGCCGCGCCACCCAGCCGCGGCTGACCGCCGATCTCCTCGCCCTGCTCGGCGACACGACCCACCAGGCCTCGGCCGCCGTGCTCGGTGAAGGCCTGCGCGACGCCGGTGGGCTGCCCGCCGCTGTCGCAGCGGTGCTGGCCGCCCGTTGAGGGCTCGGTAGCCTCGCCACGCATGGAAGGCCTCACCGTCGTCGACCACCCGCTGCTGGCCCGCCACGTCGCGGTGCTGCGCTCGGCCGACACGAGCCGGGAGGAGTTCCGCCACGCGCTCGGGGAGTCGGCGGCGATCCTCGCCTACGAGGCGACCCGTGACCTCGCTCGCGAAGACTTCCACGTCCTCACCCCGCTCGAGCCCGCCGCCGCCCAGCGTCCCGCGAAACCGATCGCCGTCGTGGCGATCCTCCGGGCCGGGCTCGGGATGGTCGACGGCTTCCTCCGGTTGGTTCCGGAAGCCGCGATCGGCCACCTCGGCATGCGCCGCAACGAGGAGACCCTCCAGCCGGAGGCCTACTACGAGTCGCTCCCCGACGTCGTCGGCGAGGCGACCGTCTTCGTCGTCGACCCGATGCTCGCCACCGGGGGCTCCGCCCTCGCCGCCCTCACCCGGCTGCGCGAGGCGGGCGCGACCGACCTGCGCCTGGTCTGCCTGGTCGCCGCTCCGGAGGGCGTGGAGCGCATCCGCGCCGCGCTCCCCGACCTGCCGCCGATCGTCGTCGGCGCGCTGGACCGCCAGCTCGACGAGAAGGGCTACATCCGCCCGGGCCTCGGCGACGCGGGCGATCGCATCTTCGGGACCGAGTGAGCACCGGACCGGCGGCGGGGCCCATCGCGTGAGCCGTCCCACCGCGATCCTCTTCGACCTCGACGGCACCCTCGTCGACTCCCGCCCGGCGATCGTCGGCGGCCTGAACGCGACGCTCCGCGCCCTGGGCGAGCCCGAACGCGCCGAGGCCGAGCTCGTCCCCCGCATCGGCCCGCCGATCCACGAGACCTGGGCCTGGCTGCTCGGCCGCCCGGGCGACGAGGTGGAGGACGTCGTGGCCGCCTACCGCGAGCGGTACCTGAGCACGATGCTCGACGGCACGCTCGTCTACGACGGCGTCCCCGAGGTGCTCGATCGTCTGTCGGCCGACGGCCACCGCCTCGGCGTGGCGACCTCGAAGACCCAGTCGGCCGCCGTCGCGATCCTCGAGCACCTCGGCCTCGCCCGCCACTTCGCGACGATCCGCGGCCCGGTCCCGCCGTCGGTCGAGGACAAGGCCGTGACCGTTGCTCGGGCACTCCAGGCGCTGGAGCTCACCACCGGCCACGGCGCCGTCCTGATTGGCGACCGCGAGCACGACGTCCACGGGGGCCACGCCCAGGGGCTGCGCGTGCTCGGTGCGGCGTGGGGCTACGGCCGACCCGGCGAGCTCGAGGCCGCCGGTGCCAAGGCGATCGCGGCCGCCCCGCTCGACCTGCTGCCGCTGCTGGCCTGAGCTACTCCTCCTCGGCCTGCCGCGCCACGAACAGCTCGGTCGGCTCCGTGAAGCCTTTGAGGCGCACCTCGCCGATCCGCTCGAACTCGAGGTGGCTGCCCGCCGCCTCGACGACCGGCCGGGTGACGATCACCTCGCCCCCTGCGGAGCGCGCCGCGACGCGGGCGGCGAGGTTGACCTCGCGGCCGAAGTAATCGCCGTCGCGGTAGAGGGTCGCGCCGTAGTGCAGGCCGATCCGCGGCAGCGGTCGCTCCGCGTGGAGCAGCTGGAAGCCGACGGCCCAGTCGACCAGCGCGGCCGGATCCGAGCCGACGACCATCGCCTCGTCCCCGATCGTCTTGATGACCCGCGCGTCGTCGGGAAGCGTGTGCTCGACCGCCTCGACGAAGCGCTCGACCGCGCCGACCGCCTCCTCCTCGCCCTGCTCCTCGGTCAGCCGCGTGTAGCCCGCCAGATCCGCGAAGGCGATCGCCACCCGCAGGCGGCCGAGGTCGAGGTCGCCGCCGTCGAGGTCGACCTCCATGTGACCGATCACGTCCTGCTCGACGAAGTGGTGGAGGAAGCGCCCGTGGACGTGGTCCATGATCGGTGAGGCGAGCGGCATGAGCTCGCGCGCGAGCCCTTCCATCTCCTCGGCCATCTCGAGGCCCGGGCGTCCGTCGCGCATCAGCGGCTCGTGCACGTAGAGGTGGAAGAGGCGGACCTCCGCGTCGGCGATCTGGGCGAGGGCCTGCCCGTAGACGCGGCAGAGCTGGAGGAACGCGACGAGCGGCAGCCCGGCCGCGAGCACGGCCGCGCCGTAGCGCAGGAATTGCAGGTCGTCCTCGGTGATGAGCTCCAGCGAGCCCGAGTTGAAGCCCATCGCCGAGTAGATGCGCTCGATGAGGGCTGCGTCGAGGCCTGTCTCCTTAGCCGCCTGCTTGACGGTCAGCCGGCCCTCGGTCCCCGGGAGCAGGTCCTCGATGTAGCCGAAGGCGAGGCGGCCCTCCGCAGTGGCGGTACGGATCTGGTCGAGCGAGTGGCCGCGCTCGCGCAGCCGGGCGACGATCCGTGCGTGCGCGGCCTCGGCCGCCGACCAGCTCGCGCCGTCGG
>JACDAP010000408.1 GCA_013695395.1 Solirubrobacterales bacterium | reverse complement strand
GCGGATGAGCGCCCGAGTGGTGGACGCCCATCCGCGCTCACCGAGCCCCGGGTGCCGAGCGCGGACGAGCGCCCGACTGGTGGACGCTCATCCGCGCTCACCGGCGAGGCGGAGCCGGCGGAGCTCGACACCGCCCTCGCCCAGGCCGCGACCCTCCGCGCCACCGCCGCCAAGGCTGCCCGCCTCCTCGAGCAGGAGGACCTTGCTTGGCGGAGCATCACCGAGCAGGCGACCGCCTGGCTTCCCGCCGCCGACCGGGTCGCCCTCGAGGCCCACGGCCTGCAGACGCTCAAGCGGGCGGAGACCTGGGCGAAGGAGCAGGGCGACACGCTGCGCCAGGAGCGCTTCGCTCCTATCGCCGCCCAGGCGATCGCCAACTGGAACCTGCTCAAGCACGCCTCGAGCGTCGAGCTCCACGACATCGCCTTCGGCAAGCAGAAGCAGGCGATCTTCGACGTCCGGGCCGACGGCGCGGAGGCCAACGCGCTCGGGGTCATGTCCCAGGGCGAGCTGCTCGCGCTCTCGGTCAGCGTCTTCCTCCCGCGGGCGGGGCTCGACGAGTCCCCGTTCCGCTTCAGCGTCATCGACGACCCGGTCCAGTCGATGGACCCCGCGAAGGTCGACGGCCTCGCCCGCGTGCTGGCGGGAGCGGCGGCCACGCGGCAGGTGATCGTCTTCACCCACGACGACCGACTGCCCGAGGCGGTCCGCCGGCTGAAGCTCCCCGCCACCGTGCTGCAGGTGAATCGACGCAGCCACTCGCAGGTCACGGTGCACGAATCGCGCACGCCGATGCGCCGCCACCTCGACGACGCGAAGCACATGGCGCTCGCCGAGGACATCCCGGTGGAGGTGCGCCAGCGCGTGGTCCCCGCGCTCTGCCGCGAGGCGCTCGAGGCCGCCTGTGCCGAACGGGCGCGGGAGCGCGGCGCGGCGGCCGGGACCGACCCGCGGCTCGTCGACGAGCGCATCCGCGAGGCGACGACGCTCCGCGGCCAGCTCGGGCTCGCGCTGCTCGACGACCCCTCCGACCACCAGGCGATCAACGGCGCCATCACGCAGCTCGGCGCGGACGCGAACGGCGCGGTCGCCGCGCTCAACGACGGCTCGCACGGCAAGTACCAGGGCTCGCCGATGAAGCTGCGGGAGCGGACCGCCGAGCTCGTCCATGCGGTGATGTCCGCGTGAACGTCGAGGCGCTGCTCGCCGCAGCGCAAGCGCTCCTCGACGAGCCGACCGAGGCGACCGAGACCGTGTGGCCGATCGGTGCCGCGGCACTCATCCGGCAGGCCGTGGAGGCGACCGTGGACGACTACTGGCAGGCGCGCCTGCCCGACATGCGGTGGACCACCCAGCGCCGGAAGTGGCTCGCCCTCCCCGCCTACCTGGGCCGCCGCCCCGAGCTCGCTGCGGCCGAGTGGACGTGGAGCGCGCTCTCGGAGGCCTGCCACCACCGCGACTACGACGTCGGGCTCACGGTCGAGGAGCTCCGCGGCCACCTCCTCGCGGCTGCGGCGTTCCGGCAGCTGGTGAGCGAGCAGCTCGCGGCCTGAGCGGTCGGCGGGGCGGCGTGTCAGGTCCGGCCTGCCGGCCGCGACCCTGCTCCATGCCCATCTCCGCTCCCGCCTTCACCGTCGCCGACCCGGACGTCTGCGGCCCGCTCACCGTCTTCCCGATCCTCGGCCCCGAGGCGAGCTTCGAGTTCCGCTCCTTCGCGGAGGCCGCCGCGCTCGGCGTCCAGCTCTCCGAGCTCCGCGAGGGCGCGTCGGTCAACCAGCTCTTCGCGGTCAACCCGCTCGAGACGCCGGTGCTCTTCTACGAGGGCGAGGAGGTCCGCGGCGCCCAGCAGGACCGGACGCTCGACCGCTCGATCCTCGTCGGCGCCCGCAGCGAGGTCCGCATCCCGGTGACGTGCGTGGAGCACGGCCGCTGGGACGGCAGCCGCCACGGCGAGGTGTTCGCGCCGGCGCCCCAGGCCTCCCACCCGTCGCTGCGGCGGTTGAAGAGCCAGGCCTCCGCGGAGACCGGCGCAGCCGCGTGCGTACAGGGAGAGGTGTGGGACGAGGTCGCCCGCGTGAGCGCCCAGCACGGCGCCGCGGGGGAGACCGGCGCGCTGCGCGACGCCTTCGCCGCCTCCGCGGACTC
>JACDAP010000375.1 GCA_013695395.1 Solirubrobacterales bacterium | reverse complement strand
CTCCCCGCGGCGGCGACCCTCGTGGTCAGCGCCTCGATGCCGATCCGGGACGTGGAGACCTTCGCTCCCGCCCGCGAGGACCCACCGCGCGTGCTGGCGAACCGGGGCGCCAACGGGATCGACGGGGTCGTCTCGACGGCGTTCGGGGTCGCCGCCGGCTCACCGGGCCCGGTGGTCGCGCTGCTCGGGGACGTCGCGCTGACCTACGACGTCGGCGCGCTCGTCAGCGCCCGGCGGCTCCGGCTCCCCCTCACACTCGTGGTCGTCGACAACGAGGGCGGCGGCATCTTCGACTTCCTCCCCGTGAGCCGCACGCAGCCGAAGGACCGCTACGAGGTCCACGTCGCGACCCCCACGGGGCTCGACTTCGCAGACGTCGCGACGGCCTTCGGCCTCGCCTACCGCCCGGCCACCACCGTCCCGGAGCTGCACGCGGCGCTCGACGCGAGCCTCGCCCACGACGGCGTCTCCCTCGTCCACGTGCACACCGATCGCCACCACAACGTCCGTCTGCACCGACAGGTCTGGGCCGACGTGGCCCGGGCGCTCAGCTAAAGCGCGAGCACGGGCAGGAGCGCCTGGAGCTTCGTCTCCGTCTCGGCCAGCTCGGAGGCCGGGTCGGAGTCGCGGACGACGCCCACCCCGGCGAAGCAGCGGGCGAGTGGCCCGTCGAGCAACGCGCACCGGAGGGCCACGCAGAACTCGCCGTCCTCGTTCAGGTCCGTCCATCCGACCGGCCCGGCGTACCAGCCCCGATCCATCCCCTCGAGGGTCGGTATCAGCGGCCGCGCGTCGGCCCACGGCTCGCCGCCGACCGCGGGGGTCGGGTGGAGCATCCCGGCCAGCTCGACGGCGGGGACCCGCTGGGCGAGCTGCGCCCGGATCGGGGTGGCCAGGTGCTGGATGTTCGCCATGCGCACGACCTGCGGCTCGTCCGCCGCGGTGACCCACAGGGCGACGGGCTTGAGCGCCCGCTCGATCCGCCGAGTGACGATCGCCTGCTCGCCGCGGTCCTTCTCCGAGCGGAGCAGCTGCTCCCCCAGGTGGTCGTCGACCGCCGGGTCGGCCGAGCGGCGCGTGGAGCCCGCCAGCGCGAGGGTCCCCGCCCGCAGCCCGTCACGCCGCACCAGCAGCTCCGGCGAGGCGGCCAGGAAGGTGCTCTCGCCGCGCCCGACCGCGAAGACGTAGCACGATGGGAACGCCTCGCGGAGCACGCCGAGCACGGCGCCCGCGTCGTGGCGGCGGGCACGACCGGTATGGACCTGGACCTCCCGCGCGAGGACCACCTTGTCGAGCTTGCGGGCCCGGATCTGCTCGACGGCGCGTGCCACGGCACCCTCGTAGTGCTCGGGCGGCATCGCGCTGACCACACGCACGCGGCCCGCCGGGTCCGGGTCGAGCAGCGGGAGCGGCGCGACGCGGAGTTCGGCGCAACGGGCCTCGAGCGCGGCCAGCAGCGCGTCGGCGTCGGCCCCCGGTCGAGCCAGAGCGTGCAAGGTCATTCGCACGTCGTCGTCCCGACGGGCGATCGCGACCTCGGGGACGTGAAGCGATGCGGGCGCGTACCCGTTCCAGTGCGGCGACTGCCCGCCGGCGTCGGCGAACGCGAAGCCGCCGACCGCGACCGGACCACAGCCGCGCGGGTGTCCGCGGTCGTCGTGGGTATCGCAGCAGGCCTCGGCGGCGAGCCGGCGCCATCGTGCGGCGACCGTTCGGAAGCGGTCGGGACCGTCGGCCTCGAGCGCCTGGACACAGCCCAGGGTGGCCAGGGCGGAGCGCTCGCGGTCCGGCTGCTCGAGCACGAACCATGGCTCCTCCTCGCGCCGGGACGCGACGACGACAGCCGTCGGATCGACCCGCGGGTCGAGCCGGACCGTGACCGCGGCCAGCACACAGCCGCTGCGGCTCTGCCGCGCCCGCCGGATCGCGTCCTCCAGATGCCCGCGCAACCGGAGCCGGTCGGCGGGCGCCAGGGCGAACGGGGATGGGGTGGCGAGCGACAGCACGGCCTCACCCACGATACGGCCGCACCCGGGCGGACCGACCGCGCTCAGCGCGTGAGCACGATCGGGCGGGTCACCGTCTGGCCACCCTGGCGCAACTCGAGCGTGCCGCGGACGCGCCGACCCCGGGCGCTCCGGACGATGACCTTCCGGGCGTTCGCCCGCGGGCGCAGCTTCAGCCGCACCCGCCCGGCCTTCACGGTGCGGCGGGTGCTGAGGATCGTCTGCCCGTCGATCTTCAACCGCACCGCGAGCACGCCCGCGGCTGCGTCGACACCGACCGCGAGCCCGCTCTTTCGCACCGTGGCGAGCCGTGCGGCCGGCTTGGCTCGCAGCACGAGCTGGCACGCCCCGACGGCCGCCTGCCCGGCGGCGGTCAGCGGCCGCCGCGGCAGGACCGAGCGGAACGGCCCGGTGACCTCGAAGGTGAGCCCGCCAAGTCCGCCCCGCTGGGAGGAGAAGAAGAGCCGCTTGCCCTCCGGGTCGAACGTCGTGCCCGCGAACTCGGTCCCGGCCTGGTGCAGCGGCCCGGAGAGCTGGGCAAACGGGGCGACCTCACGCTCCTGGGTGATCATCACGATCTGCAGGTCGTCGGCGTCCTCGCAGACGAACAGGTCGCCGGAGGTCGGGTGCGCGTTCAGCTGATCCGGATCACGGAGCGGGGCCGCGTCTCCGAGCGCGACGCCGTCGTAGAGCAGCTCGAGCACCTCGGTGGCCACGTCGTAGGCCCAGATGCGATCGTCGGAGGTGGTGGAGAAGTAGACGACGCCGGTGTCGAACCACAGCCCCTCGCCGCGCTTGAACTTCATCGAGGTCGGCACCTGGGTCCGTGTCTCGCCGGTCGCCGCGGTGGGATCGGGAACCTGGATCCAGGCGATCCGGCCGCCGCTTCCCGGGGTGGCGATCTCGAGGATGCCTTCGGACAGGTCGGGGTACCGCGCGGGCGTGAAGCGGTAGAAGCCCGAGTTGCCCTCGTCCTCGGTCATGTAGAGCCGCTGGCCCTTCGGGTCGACGGCCGCGGCCTCGTGCGTGAAGCGGCCCATCGCCGGACGCGGCACCGCCGCGGTGCGCCCGAGCGGATCGCACTCCCAGACCTGACCGCCGTCGATCTCCTCGCAGGAGAGCCAGGTTCCCCACGGGGTCGAGCCGCCACCGCAGTTCGTCGAGGTCCCGGAGAGGATCCGGCGTGCGCCGGTGATGTTCCCGTCGCGGTCGAAGCTGATCGACGAAGCCCCGCCGACCCCGGGGACCTCGGAGTTCACGGTCAGGACGAAGCCGCCGTCCGGCTGGGCGAAGGTCGCCTTGCCGTCGGGGAAGAGCGGCCACACGTAGCCCGTCGTGCCGACCGGGGTGCCGCTCGCGGCGACGACGCGGGCGGTGAACCCCGGGGGCAGCGCGACCCCGAACGCATCGGGTGCTCCGAGCGGTCCGTACGGCCCGGGGCCCGGGTTGGTCGGTGACTGGGCCAGCGCCTGGCGCCAGTAGGTCGTGCCCATGGCGAGGGCGCCCACCGTCAGGCCGGTGGTCTTCAGGAAGTCGCGGCGACCGATCACAGGAGGAAGCATCCGATCAGATCCGCGCCCTCCCGTAAAGGTCGTGTGAACGCGACCCCCTGACCGCTCAGGTCTCGCCGCGGCCGCGCGAGATCGCGATCTCGCCGGTCCGCATCATCTCGATCAGGCCGAACGGGCGGACGTTGCGCTCGAACGCCTCGATCTTGTCGACCGTCCCGGTGACCTCGACCACGACGGAGCGCTTGGTCACGTCGATGACCTTGCCGCGAAAGATCTCGCAGAGCTGCATGATCTCCGCGCGCGCCCCGGTGTCCGCCGCGATCTTGAACATCGCGAGCTCCCGCGAGACCGCATCCTCGGGCTCGAGGTCGCGGATCTTCAGCACGTTGATCAGCTTGTGCAGCTGCTTGGTGACCTGGTCGATCGGGTGGTTGGCCCCGTCGAGGGTGATCGTGATGCGCGAGATGTGCTCGTCGTCGGTCGGGCCGACCGAGAGCGTGTCGATGTTGAATCCGCGCCGCGCGAACAGCGAGGTGATCCTGGTCAGGACCCCCGGCTTGTTCTCGACGAGGATCGAGAGGATGTGCTTGCGCCCGGTCTTCACCGACCCGGAGGCCTGCAGATCCTGCAGCGAGAGGACTTCCTTGACTCCTGGCTCACCCATGACGCTCCTCCTCAGCCGACCATGTCGCGCGCGGCCTCGCCGGGCACGATCATCGGGTACGTGTTCTCCTCGCGGGTGACCGCGACGTCCACCACCACCGGGCCGGGGGTCGCGATCGCGGCACGCAGGTCATCGACCAGCGTGCCCTTGTTCGTGAGCCGCACGCCGGTGCAGCCGTAGGCCTCGGCGAGCTTGACGAAGTCCGGGTACTGCCCCATGTCGACCGACGAGTAGCGCTTCTCCCAGAACAGCTCCTGCCACTGGCGGACCATGCCGAGGTACCCGTTGTTGGAGATGATCACCTTGACCGGGATCCCCTCCTGGGCGCAGGTCGCGAACTCCTGGGCATTCATCTGGATCGAGCCGTCGCCGGTGATGCAGACCACGGTCTGGTCGGGCCGCCCGAGCGCGGCGCCCATCGCCGCCGGGAGGCCGAAGCCCATGGTCCCGAGGCCGCCGGAGGAGATCCACTGGCGCGGGCGGTTGTAGTGGAAGTACTGCGCGGCCCACATCTGGTGCTGGCCGACATCGGTGGTGATGATCGCCTCACCGCCGGTGGCCTCGTAGACCGCCTCGATCAGCCGCTGGGGCTTGATCTCCTCGTCGGTGGAGTCCTCGTAGGCCAGCGGGTGCTTGGCCTGCCAGCCCGTGATGCGCTGCCACCAGTCGGTCAGGCGGGCGGAGTCCGCCTCGAGCGCGTCGTACTCGACCTTGAGCTTCTCGAGGATGCCCTTGGCGTCGCCCACGATCGGGATGTGCGCCGGGACGTTCTTGGAGATCTCGGCCGGGTCGACGTCGATGTGGATGAACTTGGCGCGCGGGGCGAACTCGGAGAGCTTGCCGGTGATCCGGTCGTCGAAGCGGGCACCGACGCAGCAGATCAGGTCCGCCTCGTCCATCGCGTAGTTCGCCGTGCGGGTGCCGTGCATGCCGAGCATCCCGAGCCACTGCTCGTCGGGTGCCGGGAAGCCGCCGAGCCCGTTCAGCGTCGTGGTGACCGGGAAGCGGTCGCTGCGGCAGAAGGCGACGAGCTCCTCCGACGCGTTCGAGAGGATCACGCCGCCGCCCGCGTAGATCACGGGGCGTCGTGCGGCGGCCAGCGCCTTGGCGGCCTGGCGGATCTGCTTGACGTTGCCCTCGCTCTTGGGCTGGTAGCCGGGTAGCCGAACCGCGGTGATCGGCTCGTACTCGATGTCCGCCTTCGACAGGTCCGTCGGGATGTCGAGCACGACGGGTCCGGGACGGCCGCTGCGGGCGATGTGGAAGGCCTCCTTGATCGCCATCGGCAGCTCGGAGGGATCCTGGATCATGATCGAGTGCTTGACCGCGGGCATCGTGATGCCGATGACGTCGGCCTCCTGGAAGCCGTCGGTGCCGAGCAGGTCGGTGCGGACCTGGCCGGTCACGAACACGACCGGGACCGAGTCCATCATCGCGTCCATGATCGGCGTGACGAGGTTCGTGGCACCCGGCCCACTCGTGCCGAACGCGACGCCGACCTTGCCGGTCGCCTTCGCGTAGCACTCCGCGGCGTGCCCCCCGCCGGCCTCGTGCCGGACGAGGATGTGCCGGATGCCGCTGTCGTAGAGCGCGTCGTAGGTCGGGATGTTCGCGCCGCCCGGGTAGCCGAAGACGACGTCGACGTCCTCCGCCTTCAGGCACTCCAGCATCGCATCGACCGCTCGCATCTACTTCGACCTCCTCGGGGAACAGGGACGCACGATGGTATCCCCCGACCAGGAGCCTCAGGCGGCTGAGCGCCGGGAGGCTTGGGCCCGTGACTCGATCGCCGTCTCGGGGAACGCGAGCTCGCAGCCGCAGCGGGTGCAGAGCGCGTCGTAGAGCATGCAGACCTTGCCGCAGTTCGGGCAGGCGCGGCGCAGCTCTTCGCTGTCGCGGCGTGCGAGCAGGATGCCGGCCAGGCCGAGGACGGGGAAGATCGCGCCGATCAGCCCCCAGAGCACCCACGAGCTCCCCTTCGCACGGGCCACGAGCGCCGTGGCGACGCCGAAGACCACGCACAGGGAGAGGTAGATCACCGGCGCTTGAGGGTGCTGTAGGCCCAGATCACCGCGGCGACCGCGACGAGGACGACGACCAGGTAGAAGATGCCCGAGATGAACCCCAGGACGACCTTGAAGACGATGTACCCGGCGACCAGGAGCACGACGAGCGCGACGAGACGCCGGAGCAGGGAGCTCGACAGCGAGGGCTTTTCGGTGGTGGCGACCATGCCTCCATCCTACCGACCGGGCGCACCCGGCTCCTAAAGGCGGGGCTCAGTCGTACGAGCGCTTGAGGTAGGCGTAGCGCGGCTCCGCACCTGCGCGGCGGCGGCGTTCGAGGTCGAGCCGAGCAAGGCGGTAGCGGCGGATCTTCGCGGTGGTGCTCGAGCCGGTGGCCCGAGGTCCGTCGGCGAAGAGCAGAAGTCGGGCGGCGGCGGCGTCTGGGGTGGGCATGTCAGCGATGATGCGCGATGTCCCTGCGTATGAACATGTCCCTCCGGTCCGAGCTGGCACGCGCCGGTGCGGACAGCTGGTCCGAACCGCCTCATGCGAGTTCGCGGGCGGCTCCCCTGGCTCGATCCAGTGCCGGGCGCATCACCGCGGGCAGCCGCCGCCGGACGCGCCAGCGCGCCCCGGAGAACGCGCAGTTGGCGACCGTCGTGAAGCCGATCTCGTCAGAGCGCAGGGCAAGCAGAAGGTGGGCGATGCGGTCCCCGGCGGGCAGCTCCGGATCCGGGACGCGGACGCAGTAGCAGAGCACCCGCCTGCCGCCGGGACGGACGAGCAGCGCCCCGGTCGGCCCGACGAGCCAGGCGCCGAGGCTCCCGCGCTCGAGCACGAGGCCGCTCTCGCGGTGCAGCTCCCGCGCATCGTGGCCGACCAGATCCCCGAGCAGGCCGACCGAGACCGCCTCGGATCGCTCGCTTGCCCGGAAGCGGCGCGGCTTGACGACATTGGCCCCGCGGGCGGCGTAGAGCTCGGGAATGATCCAGGCGTGCGCGAAGCTGACGAGCGTGACGGGGAAGGCGAGCGGCTCGGCCGCCAAAAGCACTGCTCCACCGGCCGCGAAGGGGACGACGTGGGCGATCGTCGTGACCGTCCAGCCCCGGTTCAGCCGGCGCAGACTCCTCTCGTCGACGAGCGGGCGCCAGTGGACGCCCGCGAGCTCGGGGAGCGGGGACGCGGCCGCCGGGAGCGCGGGGGTGCTCTCAACCACCGGCGATCGGGCGGCGCATGATCACGAGACCCGCGCCGACGGGAAGCTCGGTGACCTGCTCGGCGTGGCCCTCACCGGTGCTGACCATGCCGAAGTAGCCCTGGTCGAGCTCGGCTCGGAAGGCGGTGACCGCAGCCTCGACGGAGGCGGGATCCTCAGCGGTCCATTCGGCGAGCGTCGTGTGCCCTGTGTGATCCATGCGGATGAGGCGCGACATGCCCCGATGGTACGCCGCCCGCGGCGAGGCGTACAGTCCGTGTGTGCTCGCTCCCAGCACACCGGGCGCGTCGGGCGTCTCCCGCCGCGGCCTGCTGATCACCCTGGCGATCATGGTCGCCTGCGGGCTGACCATCTGGCTGGTCGCTCCCCTCCACGAGGCGGCCGGGTACACGCTGACCGGGAACACCGAGGCGCTCCGGGAGCAGCTGCTCGACCTGGGTGCCGGCGGGGTCCTCGTCCTCTACGGAGTGTTGCTTGCCCACGTCGTCATCTGGTACCCGGCGGAGATCCCCACGGCGGCGGCCGGCTTCGTCTACGGCTTCTGGCTCGCGCTGCCGATCCTGATGCTCGGCTGGCTGATCTCCGCGCTCGCCACCTACGCCGTCGGCCACTTCGCCGGGCGTCCGCTGCTCTACCGCTTCGCCGGCGAGAGGCGCTTCCTGCGCGCCGAGCGGGTCATCGCCAGGGGCGGCTGGCCGATCCTTCTGGCCGCACGCTTCGTGCCGGTCATGCCGTTCAGCCTCACCGGGTTCGTGGCGGGCGCCGCCGGAGTGCCCCTGTGGCGCTTCTCCTGGACGACCGTCATCGGCTTCCTGCCGATCACCGCGATCTTCGCCCTGCTGGGCTCCCGGCTCCAGGAGCTCTCCCTCACCGACCCGGTCCTCTACATCGCGCTGGCCCCGATCCTGCTGCTGCTCGCCGCCGGACACCCCCTGGCCAAGCGGATGCGTGCCCATGATGACGAGCAGCCCGACGTCGAGGAGCCCGTCCCGGCCGGGGACGGGCCGATCAGCACGCCCTGAGCGCGGCGACCGGTGCCGCGGATCGCGTCCGCTCAGCGCCCCCGGCGCGTGCACGGGTGGTACGTGCGCACGGTCCTGACGACCTTGCCGTTCGTCAGCCGCGCGCGGATCACCAGGCGCACGGTGCTCTTCACCCGGCCCACGAGCGCGACCCGCACGGTCGCGCTGCGCCGGTTCCGGCTCGTGCGCCGGACACGGATCCGCTTGCCGCCGAGCGTGGCGGTGGCCTTGCGGATGCGCGTGCCCTTGCGCACCCGCAGCGTGGCGTTGAAGCGGCGGCGGGAGACACAGGTGCGCGGCGGCGTGCTGGCGGCCGCAGCGGGCCACGCGCGCTCGTCGAGCTTGAGCACGTTGAAGCCGGAGGCGCCGTCGGTGTACCAGACCTCCCGCCGCTCGGGGGCGAACGCGGGCTGGGACATCGCGTAGTTGCTGCCGTCGAAGCCGTTCTCGAGCTGTGGCGCCCGGGGTGCCACGTAGTAGGCGACCTCCTTCGGCTGCTCGAGGTCGGAGATGTCGAAGACCCGCAGGCCGGAGGCGATGAACGAGCAGGCGACGATCGTCGGGTCGGTCTGCGTGGGGATGTTGCAGTAGTGCGCCGCGTAGCCCTGGGCAGGGTTGAGCGTCCCGGGGTCGCCGGCGGACTCCGCGTGGTCGGCCGCCTGGTTGACCTGGAGCCGGAGGTCGCTGACGACGCGCGGCTGGGTCTCGTCGGCGATGTCGATGATGCGCGCGGCGCCCACGGAGTCCGCGCTGCCGCCGCCGGTGGTTCCGCCCGTGTACTCGTCGAACTCGAGGACGTAGGGGCGCCCGTCCTTCGAGAAGCGGATCGCGTTCTGCGGGATCGAGGCGTTCGGCCAGGTCAGGCGGGCGATCTCACGGGCCTGCGGGTTCGGCTTGCGGGCCTGGATCTCCGAGGTGTCGAGGATCACGAGCTGACCGCCGGTGGGGTCGGTGGCGTAGGCGCGGTTACCGTCGCCCGAGAGCGTCAGCCCGTGGGAGGTGATGTTGCCCTGCCAGATCGGGTGCGGGGCCTTCGGGTCGGTGACGTCGATCGCCGTGATCGCCTGAAAGGCGGTGCCGGTCGCGTAGAAGGTCTTGCCGTCGGGGGCGAAGCCGCTCTCGTGGCCGAGTCGTGCGCTGAGCGTGGTCGACTGGAGCACGGGGTGGCGGCAGTCCTTGCTGGCGTCGTAGATGCTCACGAGGCCGGGCGCCGTGGCCGGGTTGCCGGCCACCGCCGCCAGCAGGCCGCGCTTCGGGTTGAGCGTGAGCGACTCGTGCGGCGTGAGCATCGGGATCTCGGTGAGCGTCGCGGTCTCCTTCGGGTTCATCGGGTCGCTCATGTCGAGGACCTTCACCCCGATCGAGAGGCCGCCGAGGTTGGTGGCGTTCGTCGGGAAGAGGAGCGCGGTGTCGTAGAAGGCGCACTCCCGGCCGGCCTCGTCGACGTAGCGGAGCGTCTTGAAGCCCCCGGACTGTCCCGCGTGGGAGAGCAGCTTCAGGTTGCAGTCGAACCCGGCCGGGTCGCTGCCCGCAGGGATCCGGCCCTGGATGCTCGGCTCCGGTCGGCTGCCGGGGCCGCAGTCCGCGCGCGGCGCCGCGACCTGGGGCGGCTGC
>JACDAP010000370.1 GCA_013695395.1 Solirubrobacterales bacterium | reverse complement strand
CCGCGACGGCTCGTGCCGTGTACCCCGGGCTGACGCCGGAGTCGCGGCCGGACGCCGTGGCGCTCGTCGACCGGAGGGACTGGCGCACGGCGCTGGCCGCCTCGGTGCTGATGAGCAGCCCGGTCCGTGCGCCCCTGCTGTTCTCCGACGGCGATCAGAAGCTCCCCGAGGCCAGCCAGACCGCGCTCGACGCGATGGATCCGACCGGATCCAAGCCGGCCGGGGGCGCCGAGGTCGTCCGGGTCGGCACCGTGCCGCGCCCGAACGGGCGCAAGACCACCGACGTGGCCGCAACCGACCCGTTCGCGCTCGCCCAGGCGCTCGACGCCTTCCAGGCCGCGGCCCGCGGGAAGACCTCAGACCGCGTGATGATCGTCTCGGCCGACGAGCCGGCCTTCGCGGCGCCGGCCGCCGGCTACGCGGCGAAGTCGGGCGACCCCATCCTCTTCACGCGGAAGGACAGCCTGCCGCCGCCCACGATCGCCGCGCTCAAGACCCATCAGGACCCGAAGATCTACGTCGTCGGGCCCACGAAGGTGATCGGCGCGAAGGTGACCAGGGCGCTCCGGAAGCTCGGGACCGTCGTCCGGATCGGCGGGCCCGATCCGGTCCGGAACGCGATCGCGTTCGCGTCCTTCTCGGAGACCGACTTCGGGTGGGGCGTGGTCGACCCCGGTCACGGCCTGGTCTTCGCCCGCAGCGACGCCGACCCGGCACTGGCCGCGGCCGCATCGCCGCTGTCGGCCAGCGGGACCTACGGGCCGCTCCTGCTCAACGCCTCCGCCCAGACGATCGACGCGCCGCTCTCCACCTACCTGAAGGGCATCCAGCCCGGCTACGCGACCGATCCGGTCCGCGGCGTCTACAACCACGGCTGGCTCGTCGGCGACCTCGGCGCCATGTCCGAGACCTTCCAGGCCCGGCTCGATAGCCTGCTCGAGATCATGCAGCAGTCGATCCCCGAGCAGGCACCGTGAGCGAGGCCGAGCTTCCCGCCCGGCGCGACCCGCGCCACACCGTCGGGGTCGACGACGTCCGCCAGCTCATGGGCGCCTCCACGCCGCACTTCGCGCTCCAGCTGCGCAACCGGATCGCCCGGCTGATCGCCCCGCTGCCGCCCGAGGATCCGGCCCGCCGGCTCGGCGAGCTCGAGATCGCCCGGCTGACGCGCCTCGGCTTCTCGGGCGAGGTCCGCGGGACCGCGGCGCAGCCCGGCATGCTGCCGCTGGCCGCCGTCGACGACGCCTGAGCCACGTAGCGAGGCAGGAGGTGGCCGCGGGCCGGTCGCCGGGTAGCGTCGGGTGATGTCCGCGCCGACCCTGCGCTGGGGGCTTCTCTCGACCGCCCGCATCAACGACACCCTGCTCGCCACCGACCCGGACCGGGCCCGCTTCCGTGCCGTCGCCTCCCGGGACGCCGACCGGGCGGCGCGGTACGCCGAGGAACACGGTCTCGACCACGCCCACGGTTCCTACGAGGCGCTGCTGGCGGACGAGGAGGTCGACGCGGTCTACGTCGGGCTGCCGAACGCCCTGCACGCCGCGTGGGCCATCCGGGCTCTGGAGGCGGGCAAGCACGTGCTCTGCGAGAAGCCGCTCACGCTCGATCCGGCGGAGGCGCAGCGCGCCTTCACCGTGGCCGAGGAGCGCGGGCTCGTGCTCTCCGAGGGGCTCATGTGGCGCCACCATCCCCAGGCGATCCGGGCGCGCGAACTCGTGGCCGAAGGGGCGATCGGGGAGCTTCGGACGGTGCACGCGGAGTTCCGCTTCACCCTGGCCGATCCGGCGGACGTGCGCTGGCAGGCGGCGCTCGGTGGGGGTGCGCTGGCCGATCTCGGGTGTTACTGCGTGTCGGGCTGCCGGACGCTCGCCGGCCGCGAGCCGGACATCGCCCACGGGGTGATGGTCGGCGGCGGCGACGGCGTCGATGCGGCCTTCACCGGGCTGCTGCGCTTCCCCGACGACGTGCTCGCCACGTTCAGCTGCTCGATGAGGGCCCGCCACGGCCACGTCCTGCGAGCGGTCGGGAGCACGGGCGAGCTGCGCCTGGAGGACCCGTGGAGCGGCCGGCGGCCCGGCATCGCGGTACGCGGGACCGACGACGGCTGGGAGGAGCTTCCGGCGCCGTCGCAGCGAAGTGCCTACGCGCTGGAGCTCGACGACCTCGAGGCCGCCGCGGCCGGCGTCGCGCCGCTCCGGCTCGGGCG
>JACDAP010000003.1 GCA_013695395.1 Solirubrobacterales bacterium | reverse complement strand
CAGGCGCTCGAGCTCGGAGGAGGCCTGCGCGGCGGCTTGAGCGCAGGCGTCGAGCAGCATCGCCGCCTGTTCGGGGGCGAGTTCCCCGCCGCGCAGCTCCGCGGCGGCAGCTTCGAGGCGCGCGACGAGCGCCTCGAGCGTCGCGGGGTCGTGCGGCGTGCTCACGCTCCGGCCACCCGCTCGCGCAGTACCGCCGCCAGGATGCCGTTGACGAACCCCGGCGTGTCGGCGCCGCAGAACTCCTTGGCGAGCTCGACCGCCTCGGAGATCGCGCCCTCCGGCGGGATCGGCACCTCGCCCGGCGCGGCGTCGGGGTGGACGATCTCCAGGAGCGCCACGCGCATGATCGCCTTGTCGAGCGGCGCGATCCGGTCGATCGTCCAGCCCTTGGCGTGCCGGGCGATGAGCGCGTCGAGCTCCTCGGCGTAATCGGCGACCGCGTAGGCGAGCGCCCGCGTGAAGGTCGAGGCGTTCCGCTCGAAGAGATCCTCGAGCTCGCGGCCGGTCAGGTCGTGCTGGTAGAGGGCGAAGACCGCGTCGCGGCGCTGATCGGTGCGGCGGGACACTCAGGCGCGCGACATGTACTCGCCGGTGTCCGTCTGGACCTTCACCCGGTCGCCGATGTTCACGAACAGCGGGACCTTGATCTCCGCGCCGGTCTCGACGGTGGCGGGCTTGTCGCCGCCCCCGCTCGCGGTGTCGCCCCGGACACCGGGCTCGGTGTGGGTGATCTCGAGCTCGACCGAGGAGGCCAGCTGGATGTCGGCGGGCTTCTCGTCGATGAAGAGCAGGTCCACGGTCTGGTTCGGCTTGGTCCAGCGGAGCTTGTCGGCGAGCGCCTCCTGCGGGATCGCCGTCTGCTCGTAGGTCTCGGCGTCCATGAAGTGCGCGTCGGTGCCGTCGGAGTACAGGAAGGTCATCTTCCGCGCCTCGGTGCGCACGGAGCGGAACTTCTCCCCGGCCCGGAACGTCTTGTCGATCACGTTGCCGTCCGTAGTGCGGCGGATCTTCGTGCGGACGAACGCCGGCCCCTTGCCGGGCTTGACGTGCTGGAACTCCACCACCTTGTAGATGGTGCCGTCCACTTCGATGTGATTACCGTTCTTAAGCTGGTTCGTGCTGATCATCGGCCCGGAGTCTAGGCCCCCCGACCGCCCTCGCGGCCTCAGCCCCAAGGGGACGCGGGCCGGTGCACATCACACGCAGCCACCCGAGTTGACCGTCGCGCTCGCGTGCGTACAGCTGCTGCTCGAACACGAATGGACCCCCGCTTCCGTCGCCCTGCACGCGCCACCCTGCACGCATGGTGTCCTCGATGTCGGTGACGTCCGTGGCGGCGATGTGCTCCACCTGTCGCTCAGGGTTGTCGATCCACGTCCGCAGCGCCTGCTCGACCTCCTGAGGGCCGCTCGCCTCCCAGATGCGGTTCGGCGTCATGCCCCGGAAATCGATCTCCGGGTGCAACTGGTCTCGCGCGCGAACGAAGTCCCGCGCGACGACGGCCTCGACGAACGCGTGCAGGACGGTCTTCGGAGCGGCGGACATCGCGCGATCTTCCCGTGGCCGCCGACCGGGTGCAAGTGCGGAGCGGTTGACAACGGCGCGCGCCCGCCGGAGGATCAACGCACATCGACCAATGGAGGCGGAGATGGCGAACAAGGTCTTGGTGAACCTGGCGACGGGACTGGAGGACGCCGAGCGCGTGACCGTCGCGTTCCTCGTGGCGGGCGCGGCGCTGGAGCGGGGGCAGGAGGTCGCGATCTGGTGCACCAAGGAGGCCGTTCGCCTGGCGCTGCCCGGCCACGCAGCGGGCGTCGCGTGCGACGGCTGCCCTCCGTTGGAGCGGCTGTTCGAGCAGTTCGCCCAAGTCGGCGGCAAGCTGCTGATCTGCCCGATCTGCGTCAAGTCGCGGCAGCTCGACGAGGGCGCCTTCGTAGCTCACGCCAAGCTCGCGGGGGCAACGCCGATGCTGGAGTGGCTCGGCGACTCGGAGGCAACCGTCTTCAGCTACTGACCCTCAGCTTCCCGCGCTGCTCGCGTGAAGGGGGCGTATGGTCGATTCATGGACGACCGCCACGCGAAACTCGCATCTCTGCGCGCCATCTTCGAGGGGTTCAACGCGCACGATCTCGACGCGATCCTGAGCCATTTCGCGACGGACTGCGTCTTGGAGTTGCCACGCGGACCCGAACCGTGGGGGCGCCGGTTCGAGGGCATCGACGAGGTCCGCCGAGGACTCGCGGCCCGCTTCGAGGGCATCCCCGACGTCCGCTACGAGAGCCACGGCGACTTCGCCGACGGCAACCGTGGGGTATCCGAGTGGACGATCAGCGGTACGACGACGGACGGCGAGCGTGTCGAGGTCCGGGGGTGTGACATCTGGACCTTTACGCCGGGCGGCCGGATCGCCGTCAAGAACTCCTTCTGGAAGATCCGCGAGTAGCCCACTGCGGTGGCCGAGGGCTGGGCCCCCGCGAACGCGCTGGCTGTGGAGCCGGCATGGCCCGGCTCAGCCGCAGGTGCGGTACTTCCGCGTGCGCTTGACGAGCTTGCCGTCCGCGCTTCTGCCCTTCACGCGCAGCGTCACCCTGCCTCGCCCCCGGCCCCGCAGGTCCACGACCGACGTGCGGCGCCCGTTCGCGGCCCGGCGGGTCTTCAGGCGCTTGCCGTTCAGCGTCACGCTGACCGAGCGCAGGCCGCGCGGCAGGCGCACGGTGAAGCGCCGCCGCGAGACGCAGCTCTTCCCGGTGGCGGGAGCGGTCGCGCTCGCCGGGCAGCTCCCGGCCACGTAGCAGGCGAGCTTCGGCTCGGCCGGGACCAGCTTCGGCTGATACCCCGCGAAGCTCGCGACCGCCTTGGCTGAGTCGTTCGGAAGGGTGAGCGTGTTGACGCCCTCGTGGTACGGCAGGCCGCAGACGCTCAGCGGGCTCACGCGGCTCGGATCAGCCGGGCCGTCGTGGTCGAGCGCGTCCAGGGCGAGCCCGTGGGCGACCGGGTCGACGGTCCCGATCAGCAGGTGGCTGTTGCTGGCGCTCACCGGGCAGATCGATTGCACGGCCACGTTGGAGATCGTCCCCTCGCCCGTCCGCAGCGACGATGAGCCCGTCTTCGCGTCGGCGTTCGGCTGGACGATCTCGTCGGTCTGGGAGTAGGCGACCGTGTAGTCGATCCCCTTCCAGGTCTCCGCGCCGGAGTTGACCGCCCGGATCAGGTCGGCCTCGTCGCGCTGCTGCCAGGCGGCCGCGGAGCACGGGTCCTCCTTCGAGCACATCGCCTGCGTGGTGCCGTGGTTCGAGGGGGCAAAGCCGATCACGTCGTCGACCATCCCCCGGGTGTCGGGCCAGAAGCGAAGCGCCCAGCGGGGCGACATGCCGCCCTGGGAGTGGCCGATGATCGACACCTTCCGCCCGGCCCGGCGGTGCACCTCGCGGATCGCCGCGACCGCGTACTCGCCGGCGATCTGGATGTCGCTCGTCGCGTGGTCGGGGATGTCGACCGCGCACCACGGGATCCCCCGCTTGTCAAGGGCCGGCTGGTAGGTCCAGCTCCAGTTGTCCTCGGCGGTGGCGCCGGTGCCCTGGAAGAGCAGCACCGGGGCCCGCGAGGCCTCGTCCACGCCCTTCGAGCAGAGCAGCACGTCGGAGAGCTGCTTCTTCGTGACCGAGAGTTCCGGCCCCGGAGCGGCCGGGTCGGCGAAGTCCGCGGCCGAGGCGGCGGGCGCGACGATCAGGAGAGCGGCGGAGACGAGAAGCACGGAGAGCGTACGGAGCACCGGCCCACCCTACGTCTCGGTCGTCGGCGTGGCGCCGGTCACGTCTCCGCAGCGAGCGCTCCGCGGCTGGCCAGGTGGACGAGCTCGTCGATGAACTCGAGCTTCTCGATCACGGGGTCGGTCAGCACGAACGGATACAGATCGTCCTTGCCGAGCGAGCGGTTCAGCGCGTTCAGGGCGTAGGTGAGCGGGATCCAGTCGTCGAGCAGCTCGCGGAAGCTCACGCGGTAGATCCGCGGGCGGAAGTCGAGCAGCTCGGGCTCGGCGCTCACGTCGCGCGGCGGCGAGGGGCCGGCGACGCGTACGCCGTAGACGGTCGCGGTCTGCACGGTGTCGACGATGTGCAGGTAGTGCGCGAAGCTCTCCGCCCAGTCCTCGTAGGGATGCATGGTCGCGTAGGCCGAGACGAACCGGTCGGGCCAGTCCTCCGGCGGGCCCTGCTCGTAGTGGCGGTCGAGCGCGTCGCCGTAGTCGAGCCGGTCGTCGCCGAAGAGCGCCCGCGAGCGGTCGAGCTCCTCACTGCCCTCCTGCGCCAGGAGCGGGAAGAAGAAGTGGCCCACCTCGTGGCGGAAGTGGCCGAGCAGCGTGCGGTAGCTCTCCCCCATCTGCGCCTTGACGTCCTCCCGGTGGGTCGGCACGGCCTCGGCGAGGTCGAGCGTGATCACTCCGTCGGCGTGCCCGGTCATCACCGGCTCGACGGTGCTCGCGAGCAGGTCGAAGCAGAGGCCGCCGTCCGGGTCGGCGGTGCGGTCGGGGATCGGCAGCTCGAGCTCCCCGAGCTCGAAGAGCAGGCGCCGCTTGGCCCCCTCGGAGATGGCGAAGAGGCGCAGGCCCTCCGCGTCCTCGTCGTGCGGGCGGGTGCGCGTCAGCGCGCAGGAGAAGCAGAGCGTGTCCCGCTCTTCGACGAGCGCGTTGCAGCGGCCGATCTTCGCGTTGCGGCAGCGCCGCGGCTCCTCGAGGTCGTCGGTGAGCGTGACGAGCTCGCGGTCGGCCCAGCGGAAACCGAGGGACGCCCCACAGCTGAGGCATGCGGTGTTCTCGAAGAAGACGAGATGGTCGCAGCGCGCGCAGGCGAAGGTCCGCATAGGCGACGGTCCTTACCCCGCGGCGGCCGGCGCCACGCGCAGCGCCTTGTCGAGCGAGGTCAGCACCTCGTGCCCGTCCTCGGTGACCGCGACGAGGTCCTCGATCCGGACCCCGACGACGCCGGGGAGGTAGACCCCGGGCTCCACGGTGACCACGTGCCCGGCGGCGAGCACGGTTTCCCCCTTGCGGCTCAGGCGCGGACCCTCGTGGACGTCCATGCCGACGCCGTGGCCGAGCCCGTGCCCGAAGTGCTCCTCGTGCCCGCCGGCGTCGATGATCTCGCGGGCGACGGCGTCGACCTCCTGCCCCTTCGGCCCTGGCGCGACGGCCGCGAGCGCGGCAAGCTGTGCCGCGAGCACGAGCTCGTAGACCGCCCGGTCCCGCTCGTCGATCTCCTCGGAGGTCGCGTAGGTGCGGGTGCAGTCGGAGGCGTACCCGTCGAGCTGGGCGCCCCAGTCGATCACGCAGAGCGTCCCCTCGGGGATCACCACGTCGCGCGGGACCGCGTGTGGGAGCGCCCCGTGGGCGCCGGACGCGACGATCGGGGCGAACGACGCGCCCTGCGCCCCGAGCCGCCGCATGGTGAACTCGATGTCGAGCGCGACGTCCCGCTCGGTCCGGCCGGCGAGACCGCGTTCGAGGACCGCCTCGAGCGCCTCGTCGGCCAGGCGCTGCGCGGCCCGGATGCGGCCGAGCTCATCCGCGTCCTTGACG
>JACDAP010000299.1 GCA_013695395.1 Solirubrobacterales bacterium | reverse complement strand
GGGTGGAGCTGCGCGTGGATGCCCGGACGCGAGCGCTCGCCGGCCCGGAGCTGGCGAGGGACCTGCTGGTGGCGACCGAGAGCGACTGGGACACCGAGTTCCTCGCGCCGACGCTCGCGGTGGCCGTCGTCGACGACCTCGACGCGGCGATCGAGCACATCGGCGCGCACGGCTCCGGCCACTCCGAGGCCATCGTCGCCGCCGACGCGGCGGCCCTACGCGCCTTCGAGCTCGGCGTCGACGCCGCCTGCGTCTATCTCAACGCGTCGACGCGCTTCACCGACGGCGGGGAGTTCGGGATGGGCGCGGAGATCGGTAACTCCACGCAGAAGCTCCACGCCCGCGGGCCGATCGGGATGCGCGAGCTCTGCTCGGCGAAGTACGTCGTGGTCGGCGACGGCCACGTGCGCGGCTGACGTGGCTCGCGTCGGGATCCTGGGCGGGACGTTCAACCCGCCGCACGTCGCGCATCTCGTCTGCGCCCAGGAGGCGCGTGCGCAGCTCTCCCTCGACCGGGTGATCCTCATGCCCGTCCACACGCCGCCGCACAAGGAGGCGCCCGGGGATCCGGGCGGCGAGACGCGGCTCGAGCTCTGCCAGGCCGCGGTGCGCCGCGACGAGGGCATCGAGGTCTCCCGGCTCGAGCTCGACCGGGGTGGGGCCTCCTACACGGTCGACACGCTCCGGGCGCTGCACGACGCGGATCCGGAGGACGAGTTGACGTTCATCCTCGGCGGGGACCAGGCCCAGGGGCTGCCGACCTGGCGCGATCCGGTGACGATTCTCGAGCTCGCCACGCTCGCGGTCGCCGAGCGGGAGGGGATCGGGCGCGAAGACGTGCGCAGCCGGCTCGCAGGGCTCGTTCCGCCCGGCCGCGTGGACTTCTTCGACATTCCGCGGCTCGACATCTCCTCCTCGGAGCTGCGACGTCGCGTGGCGGCCGGTCGGCCGATCCTGCATCTCGTCCCCGACGGGGTCGCCGAGCTGATCGCCGAACGCCGTCTGTACGCCCTGCCACACTGAGGCCCGATGACCGACGTCGCCACTCCCGAGCACACGACCAAGCTGGCCGCCGCCTTCGCGGCCGAGAAGAAGGCGATCGACATGGTCGCCCTCGATCTGCGCGGCCTCTCGGCCTACACCGACTTCTTCGTGATCTGCCAGGGAAACACCGAGCGCCAGGCCAAGGCGATCCACGACGGCGTGCACCTCGGGATGAAGCAGGTCGGCGGGATGCTGCCGCGCCGGGTGGAGGGCGTCACCGAGGCCCGCTGGATCCTCATGGACTACCTCGACGTGGTCGTGCACGTCTTCACGCCCGAGACCCGCGGCTTCTACCGGCTCGACCAACTGTGGGGCGAGGTCCCGAAGCTCGCGCTCGACCCTGACGAGCTGACCGCGCTGGCGACACAGACGACCTCGGTATAGCTCGATCTCCTCAGGCCACCGGGGCCTGAAGGGTCCGGGCGTCAGGCGCGAGCCTGTTCCCGGAACGACGAAGCCCCCGCGGGCACGGGGGCTTCGATGTCGATGGAGCCAGGGGGGCTCGAACCCCCGACCTCCGCCGTGCCACGGCGGCGCTCTCCCAGCTGAGCTATGGCCCCAAGACGGTACGGCTCGGCCAGTGTAACGCCGGAGCGCTGGTTGTTCTTCGCGGTCGTGAGCCGCAGATGGATCGCCCGCTGCTGCGGGAACTCGCCGATGGGAAGCACCCAGATTTCGTCGAGCTCGAGGCAGTACCCGGCGATCGCGTCGATGTCCGCCGCCGAGTAGCTCCGCTTCAGCTGGGCCCCGCCGGACGTGCGTCGACACGAGAACGGGCGGATGGCGACCGCACCGCCGACGAGCGTTGCCCACTTGCACTGGATCCGCTGCAAGCCGAGATGCCAGTCGAAGATGAGGTCGTACCGCAGCCCTTCGACCATCGGACGTGAGACGCCGATGCCGAGCTGATTCGCCTTCGACGCGATCGCCAGCTCCGCGATGCCGCCCTTCTGATCGGGGGTGAGGTCCATGCATACGAACACTAGTTCGTATGGCGGACGGACCCCTCGAGCATCGGCTACTGTCGCCGGCGCCGCTTGGGCCGAGCGAACTCCGGCACGTCGAGGCTGCTGTCCTCGCCGCTGAGCAGGTCGGCGATCTCCGCCGGGAGCGGGGCAGACGCGCCGCGACCTGAGCGCCGCGGGCGGCCCGGG
>JACDAP010000200.1 GCA_013695395.1 Solirubrobacterales bacterium | reverse complement strand
GGTTCGTGCGCGACGGGGTGATCGCCGCCGAAGGCTTCGTCGGTCCCCAGCCTGGGACCTCCGAGATCTCGGTGGTGCGGTCTGCCGTCCGATCGAGCGTTCAGGCCCGCGCTCATCACACCGAACGGCTCGGGCTAGACAGCGCAGGGACGTGGGCGGTGAGCGTCAGCGAGGTGCTCAAGTCGGAGGGACGCTCGATCGATGACGCGGAGTGCCCGGACGTCGACACTCCCGGCCACGCCTACGTCGACTTGCGGCTCTTGAGCAGGAAGGAACGAAAGCGCGCCCGAGTCGTCCTCGCTGCGGCCGCCACGAACCGTGGGCAGGTTCAGCAGGCAGCCTGATGTCGGCGGTGGACAGCGCTGCTCGCGGGGCGGGGGATGGATGAGAACCCGATCGTTATCGGCTACTTCAATATCTACTCGCAACGGGCGTTGACAGCAGGTTTTGAGTAGCGGCAGTTTCATGAGTGCCTCGAGCTCAGAACAAGGCCCTCCCCGCGCTGCTGGGACGTGAAGAATCCGGTTTCGTACGGCTTCCTGTTCCGGATTAGTACGGGTTCTCATTCCGGATCCGTACGCCGGGCAGCTAAGCTGGGTCAATGACGTTCATCCGTCGCAACGTGGAGGACGAACTCCGTGATGTCCTCAGCGTGAGCCGCGCCGGAGCGATTCTCGGGCCACGGCAATCCGGCAAGAGCACACTTGCCCTGCGGCTCCAGGGGGCCGGGGTCGTCCCCAGCTACTACACGCTCGACGACGAGGCGTTGAGGTCGGCCGCCCAGGATGACCCCGACGGCTTCGTCGCGGGCCTCGTCCGTCCGGCGGTGATCGACGAGGTCCAGCGGGCGCCGGGTGTGCTGCTGGCGATCAAGCAGGTGCTCGACGCGAACCCCGGCGTTCCCGGCCAGTTCCTCCTGACCGGTTCCGCCAACCTCCTCGCTGCGAAGCAGGTCGCGGACGCGCTCCCCGGGCGCATCGAATACGTCGATCTCTGGCCGTTCTCGCAGGGGGAGCTCACGGGGAGAAGGGAGACGTTTCTCGACGGGATGCTTGCCGGCCAGGTTCCGAGCGTCACGGGAGCGGAGAAGGGGCGCGGGGCGTACGCCGCCGCGATCCTCGCCGGAGGATTCCCCGAAGCGCGGGAGCGCAGCGAGCATCAGCGGGCACGCTTCTTCGACTCCTACGTTCGTGGCGTCCTCGGGCGCGACCTCCCTGAGCTCGCGGGCGCTCGAATCGATCCCGCGAGGGTCGCGACGCTCCTGCGGCTGCTGGCGGCACGGACCGGCGGTGCAGTCAGCTTCGCCGGACTCGGAAGCGAGCTGGGCATCGACGAGAAGACCGCCAAGGCCTACGTCGAGTTCCTGGCGCAGCTGTTCCTCGTCCTGCAGCTGCCTCCGTGGTCGACCAACTTGGGCGCCCGCCAGGTGAAGACGCCGAAGATCCTGCTGACCGACAGCGGCCTCGCTGCTGCACTCATCGGGGTCGACGCCGCGCGCTACACGGCCGTGGACCAGGGGGAGGTCGCCGGGAAGCTCCTCGAGACGTTCGCGGTGATGGAGCTCGTCAAGCAGCGGACGTGGGCGACCGCGCGGACGCAGCTCTTCTTCTACCGCGACCAGCGCCAGCGCGAGGTCGACGTGGTGATCGAATCAGCGGCCGGAGACATCGCGGCCGTTGAGGTCAAGAGCGGAGCGACCGTAAGGGAGGAGGACACGCGGGGGCTCCGGTTCCTGCGGGACAAGCTCGGCGACCGGTTCAAGGCCGGCGTCGTCCTCTGCTCCGGGGCGCAGACCGTGCGGTTGAGCGCGCGCATCTGGGCGGTGCCGCTCAGCGGGCTGTGGGCCGAGTAGGGAAGCGCTGAAGCGGCTCTGTCCCGGTCAGACCAAGGTTCCGCGGTCAGAGCGCCAGCAAGCCGTCCCGGAACGCGCAGAACGATCCGGACACGTTCGCGTCGGGGTCCATGTGTGCGGCCACCCTGGAGGCCACTTCGACCTTCGGCATGCCAGTCGGGTAGTACCCGGCCCTCTGGAGTGCACGTTCGAGCGCCTCCCAGGTCCCCCCGACGATGGCGTCAGGGTCGCGATACCCCGCGCGCTTGGCGAGCGAGGTGGGAATCGCGGGGTAGGCGGTGCAGAGTGCGGGGATGTCTCCGAGGAGCCAGGCTTCGAGCTCCTCTATGGCAATCCGAAAGAGCGCAGGCATGCCCGCCTTCGCACCGACGCCGATCAGATGCTTCTTGAGTTTGCGGCAGTCGTCGCCGTCACGGTCGAGGACGACGACCACGCGCAGGTCCGGCACTCCCAACGCGAGTAGCCACGTAGCCGTCCCTCGAGCTTGGCGAGCAGATCCGGCTTTCCCCGATACGCGTGCAGCTCGAAGTGCGCATCCGGCCTGATCCTTGGCACTAACTCGAGCAGGGCAGCCTCCATCGACTGCTCCTCCAGCAGGAACTCGAGGCGCATCAGGCGCGGGAAACCTGGTCGATGCGAGCGTTGCGGAGCGGATCACCAGCGGTGAGGTGTCCCTCCATCCAGAGTGAACCCAGCTGAGCGCCCTCCTGCATGAAGGAGGCGACGTGGGGCATGTCACTCGCACGAATCGCCTGGGTGTAGCCGTCGCCGTCGCGCTCGAGCGCCCATAGCTCGTTCGGCCGAAGCGCGTCGACGAAGAACGGTGAATGGCTCGAGACGAAGACCTGCGAGGAACTCGAGATCTTCCGACACTCCTCGGCCAGGCCGTAGAGCAGCCGAGGGTGGAGGTAGTTCTCCGGCTCCTCGATCCCCAGAAGCGGAAGCGGGTTGGGGTCGTAGAGGAGGATGAGGTAAGAGAGCATCTTCAGGGTTCCGTCGGAGGCGAACCGCGCGAGGAACGGCTCTGAGAAGGGCGCGTCTTTGATGCGAAGCAGAAGCCGGCCGTCGGCGAGGGGCTCGGCAGTGACCTTGTCGAGCCGGGGTACGCGATCGCTCAGCGTCGAGAGGATCTCGTCCAACCGATCGGGATGCGACTCACGCAGGTACTGCACGACGTTCGGCAAGTTGTCGCCGGTCGGCGAGAGCCTCTCGATCGGGCCAGAGTCGGGAATCCCGCGTGTGTCCGCCGAGGACAGGTACGACAGGTACCACCCCTCGATGAACTCGCGGAGGGCCACCACACGTGGATTCTCGGCAAGCTGCCCGAGCGTCGAGACCGCGAGCAGCTCGCTGGAGGCGAGCTCGGCGTCGCGGCGCTGGTCGTCCTCCTCAGGGAGTTCCCCGGAAACCACTTGGCCTTTGCCTTCTTCGAAAGACAGGAAGGTGAACGGCTTACCGGTGCTCCCTCGATGCCATCTCAGGGTCTCGCGCTGTACGACGGGGCGGTTCTTCTCCTCGCCGAGCTCGAGAAAGTAGGTGATGATCGGCGTGTTCGGCCGTTCCCGGTACTTGATCTCGAACGAGATCGGGCCGGAGGATTCGCGGCTGCGAAGTTCTTTCATGCGACCTCGCTTGTCCCATGCGGGACGAAGACCGCCACGGAGCGCCTCCGAGAGGAACCCGAAGACATCGAAGAGCGTCGACTTGCCGCTGCCGTTGGGACCGAGCAGCACGGTCAGGGGCGTGAGCCCTCGCATCTCGACATCGCGGAGGGCGCGATAGTTCTTTACATGAAGACTCTCGATCCTTGGCACGTCCACGCTGGGCGCGCGCTGAGCGTCGCACACTCATCGCTGGCCGGGGGCGTCGCGTGCGGCCCCGTCCCGCGCCGTGGGAGGCGGAAGGTCGGGGAGGCCGGTCAGCAGGCGGAGTTCCTCCAAGAGATCACTCACCGTCTGCTCCTCGGAGACCCGCCGGCCGGTGGTGGCTATGGCCGCCGCGACCGCCTGGAGCTCTGAGGCGAGGACCGCGATCGGCGCATCGAGCTCCACCGTCACCCCGGCCTGCGCGTGGGCCGCGTGGTCATCTGCGCTCATCCGCCAGGGCGTCCCGTCCGTGTGAGCGATGAGGTGGTCGAGGATCCGCAGGCCGGCGGGGTCCATGTCGCCGTGGTGGTGGATGGCGGCTCCGCCGGTGCGGAGGGCTCGGAGCAGGCGCAGACAGGCGGCTGACGGCCAGCCCTCGGTGCAGACGAGCGGTGGGCAGCCGGCGCCGAGCTCGGCGGCGGCGGCAGCGAGGACGTCGGGGTTCTCGCAGGTGAAGACCGACGGGCCGCAGTGCAGCTTGGTCGCCTCACGGAGCTCGCGGAGCGTCAGGACCTGCGGCTCGCCCGGTGCCAGGCGGAGCCTGCGCTCGAGCGCGCCCTCGCCGGTGGGCTGCAGGCCGAGCGTGAGGACCGTGCTGGAGAGCTCGTCGCAGGCGAGGCCCCAGCGCTCGTAGCGCTCCCGACGGGCCGCCGCGGACGTGGCCGGGGTGGTGTCGCCGTCGAGGTGGGCCAGCGCGCGACGCAGCAGCGCGTCGAGTGGGCGGTCGCGGTCGAGCGCGTGCGGGTCGCCGCCGCAGTGGATGGTGGCGAAGCGGACGAGGGAGAGCGGCGGGTCGGCGGGGAGGGCGGCGAGGAGCTGGAGCGCTTCTTGGAGCAGCGCGAAGGGATCCGCGACCCCTGTACGGAGCAGAGCGCCGGTCGACCGCTCCTTCTCAAGCCAGCTGCGTACCCCCGGACGCCAGCGGACCGCAGAGGTTTCGAACGCGGAGATCCAGCCGGCATCCCGGTGGGCGAGCTGGACGCGCCGCGCGGCTCCGGCTTCCACGAGCGGGGCGCCGCGGACGGCCGTGGCGAGCGCCAGCAGCGAGGAGCCCGTCGCGACGAGCGCCGCCTCGAGCATCGCGAGGTCGACGCTCGCGTCCGCGCCGGGCAGCGGCGTGCGCCACCGCGTCCCGAGGAGCCCGGAGAGCGCTGCGATCTCATCCTCGCTTAGACGGGAGAGCTTCATCCGACCGGAAGCCCGCAGGCCGTTGCGCTCGAGGCGACGGGCGGCATCGGCGCCCACCCGGGCGAGACCGGGTGGGACCGCCGGCTCGCTCACCCGTCCACGAGCTCGGTCACCTGCGTGCCGTCCCAGACGAAGTGCTGCGCCCACACGCCCCACTCGGCGTTCTCGCGGTGCAGCTCGTAGAAGCCGACGCGCGGGACGGTCGCGACGCACGGATTGATGTCGTAGGAGGTCATCACCCAGTCGAGGTCGAGGTCGACGAGCAGCTTGAACATCTGCTCGCGGGTGGGCGGATCGATGCCGTCCATCGCCTCGTCGAGCGCGACGATCCGCGGGCCGCCGGGCGCGAGGTCGTAGAGCTGGGCGGCGGTCGCGAAGAGCGGCAGATGCATGAGGACCGACTGCTCCCCGCCCGAGCCGAGCCCCTGCGTGCGGGCGGTGAGCTTGCGGGAGGAGCCGTCGCGCTCGTGCAGGTGGAGGGTGAAGCGCCACCAGCGCCGGTAGTCCAGGGCGACCGCGAGATGGTCGACGATCGCGGTCTGCGCCGCCTCGTCCGCGGCGCCCGCCCGGGCGTCGGTGATCCGCTGGAGCAGGAACGCGAAGAGCGCCTCGCGCTGCGCGTCGGGGAGATGCTCGGCGGAGCGGTCGCCGAGCAGGGCGAGCACGGTCGGCGGGGCGCCCGCGTCCTCGTCGACGTCCCACGAGAGCGTGACCGTGCGCCCCGCGCCGGTCGGGCAGCGGCGCAGTGTCTCGTTGCGCGCGCGGATCGAGGCACGGACCCCGGTGACCTTCGCGCGGAGATGCTCGGCGATCTCCCCGAGCAGCGCCCGGCCGAGCACCTCACGCCGCTTGGCCGAAAGGATCTGCTCGCGGTGGGCGAGGTCGTTCTCGAGCTCGGTGAGCATCCCGGTCGGCGTCGTGCGGCGACCCTCGCGGGTGATCTCGACCAGCGTGATGTCGTCCGCGTGATAC
Organism: Solirubrobacterales bacterium; assembly: GCA_013695395.1. GTDB lineage: Bacteria > Actinomycetota > Thermoleophilia > Solirubrobacterales > Solirubrobacteraceae > Paraconexibacter. The sequence goes on along the minus strand of JACDAP010000200.1, from coordinate 127 downwards.
GTGGCCGCGTTCATGTCGAACGCGGAGAGCTTGCGCTGCAGCCGGCTGACCGCCTCGCCCACCCGGCTCGCCCGGCGCGCGAGATCGACCTGGGGCTCCAGCTCGCCGAGCGCGCGGACCCGCTCGA
>JACDAP010000249.1 GCA_013695395.1 Solirubrobacterales bacterium | reverse complement strand
TCCTCGGCGAGCGCCCCGAGCGGCACCTGCGTCCAGCCGCGCCGCTCGAGCACGCCGGCGACGAGGCAGACCAGGAGGCTCCCGTGGCCGCCCAGGGCGCGCCGCTCGTCGATCGCCTTGCGCCGCTCCCCGGCGCTTCGGGGGGTGAGCCGCAGCGGGCGCGCCTGGGCGAGCGTCATCCGCTTGGCGAGGTGGGCGGTGTCGGCGGTCACCGTGAGCGTCGCGCCGAGCTGGTCGCGGAACGTGGCCGAGAGCTCCTCCCGGTGGCGCCGGGCGAGGCCCAGCTCCGGATCGTCCGTGGTGAGCACCTGCCGGGTGAGCAGCGCCTGCACGACACGGCGCCGCTCTTCCGCCGCGCTCTCGGCGACCACGCTCATCCGAGCACCTCGATCGCGTAGTCGGGGCAGTCGAGCTCGCCGTGGGCGGCGGCGATCCGCGTGCGCGCGGCGTCCGCCGGAGGGACCAGGCGGATGCGCCCGCGCCCGTCGGCGGTCTGGGCCGTGCGGCTGCCGTCCGGCTCGCGACGGTGGGCGAAGGCACGCGAGATCAGCGCGAGGACGTGCTCGAGCTCGACCGGGTGCAGGCGATGCAGCTCGCTCATTCGGAGCGGCTCCCCGGCTTCCAGGCGTGCGAGAAGCCGCCCGAGCTGCTCCTGCTCGGCGCGCTGCTTCGCGCGGACACGCTCGGCCAGCGCGGTGTTCCGGGCCAGGCGGGCGGGCCGTCCGGCACCGGGCGTCCGGGTGCCCGGGGTCCGCAGGTGGGCGGCGACAGTGATCGGGGTGGCCGTACGCCACGGAGTCGAGCCGGGGCTCGTGAGCTGGTCGGGGTCCTCCTCCTGGCCAGAGAAGTGGCGGGCGGGCCGCAGGCCGGTGGCGACCGCGAGGCTCGCGCACGCGGTCCGCTCCTCAGCGCCCCCGACGATCCGCGCCAGCGCGTCCCACGCCGCGGCCCGGTCACGGCGGCCCGCGGCGCGGTCGATCAGCCGCTCGGCGATGTCGATGATCGCGCGGATCGCGTCGAGCAGCTTGCCGGTCAGGAGCGCCCACGGCGCCTCGCTCGCGCCCGGCGCGCCGAACCACCCACGGACCCCGAGCCAGCGGGCGTACTCCGCCTGGCGGGCCTGCTCCGCGATCTCGGCCTCGGTCAGCTCACCGATCGCCGGGGGCAGCTCGCGCACCGAGACGGCGAGGCCCACCAGACGCTCGACGCCGTGCCGTTCGACCGTGGCGATCGCCTCGAAGATCGGGCCCGAGTAGCGGTTCAGGTCGCGGTGGAAGCCCTGGAGGTAGGCGACGATCACCTCCTGCTGGGTGACGAACTCCTCGCTCGTGATCTTGTCCGAAGCGGTGAACGCCTGGAGCTGGGTCATGAAGTCGGTGGCGCCCTGCCGCAGCGCGGCGACGGCGCCCGCGACGATCTCGAGGTCGTGCGCCAGCGCGCTCGCGTCCGGTTCCGGGGCGGCCAGCGCGACGGCGATCCGCTGGAGTGCGTCGCGGATCGTGAGCAGGCGGCCGGACTCGAGTGAGCCGAGCTCCTCGCCCAGCGCGTCGAGCTCGGCGAGCAGCCGCTCCACGCGCTCGCCCGCGGGCGTGATGTCGTAGACCGAGCGGCGGCGCCGCCACTCCTCAGGGGAGCTGACTGACCGGGTGTCGGCGTGGGCCTTCAGCGCTCCGTCCGCGCTGAGCTTCTCGAGGCAGCGGTTGAGCGCGTCGTCGGGCAGTGCGGCTCCGAACTCCTGCTGGAGACGGAGCTGGACGTCGCCGGGGCTGAGCTGCCAGCCGATGTCGCGCGTCTTGTTCAGCAGGAAGACCCGCATGATCCGGCGGTAGCGCTCCGCGTGCTCGCCGGTGGCGTAGCTGACCTCGCGCCGTTCGGGCAGCCCGGAGTGGGTCATGAGCGGGAGCATCCGAGCGGGTCGCACGCGGGGGTCGAGAACTGACGGGGCACCGGGCGAGCGATGGTAGGTCGGGGTGCGGTCGGACCCCGCGCGGCGTCAGTCCCCGCCGGGGTACCGCGCGACGAACGCGAACAGCTCGGCGAGATCGACGGCGAGCTCCGGCAGTGCGAGCGCCCGGATCGTCTCGCCCGCTCGGTGCACGGAGCGCTGCTGCCAGAGATCGCCCGCAGGGTCCCGGTGGACCTCGACCGCGGACGCGGCGAGGTTCACGATCCAGTACTCCTCGAGGCCGGACGCGGCGTACAGGCGAGCCTTGGTCCGGCGGTCGTAGCGCAGCGAGCTCGCGGAGACCTCGATGGTGAGCAGCGGGCGCTCGGGGATGCGGGCGTCGTCGCGCGTGAGGGAGACGATGGAGAGGTCGGGCTCCGGGACCGATCGCTCGCTGTGCAGGACGATCGGGCTCTGCACCGAGAGCATGTGCCCGTCGTCGAGCTGACGACCGATCGCACGGGTGAGCCACATGACGGCCGCGACGTGCTGCGCGCCGATTGGCGCCAGCTCGACCACCACGCCGTCGATGAGCTCGATCCGCGCGGCCTCGCCGTACATCCCCGCCGCGCCCATCCGGAGGTAGCGGTCCACGCTGAGCCGGTGGACGGGCGTGAGGAGGTCCAAGGAGGTGTCCGAGGCCATGGCACGAGTCTGACTCGTCGCGCTCAGTTCACCAACTCCTCGTCGCGGAGAGGCTCGCCGAGAAGGTCGCCCGGCGCGTAGCCGCCGAGGAGGATCCACTCCCGGCACGAGGGGAG
>JACDAP010000237.1 GCA_013695395.1 Solirubrobacterales bacterium | reverse complement strand
CGGTGGATGCGCGCGGCGCGCTCCGCGCTCCACCAGGTCCGCGACGGCCTCACGGTCTTCCGGCGGCCGCGGCTCGAGGCGATCGCCACCTCAGCCCAGCTCTTCGCCTGGGTCCTGCAGTGGATGTCCTGCTACGTGCTGCTCGTCGCCTTCGGGGTGGACCAGCTCGCGGGGGTCGGCGCCGCAGCCGCCGTGCTCTTCGCCGTGAACGTCACGGCCGTGCTGCCCGCTACGCCCTCGAACCTCGGGGTCTTCCAGGCCGCCTGCGTCGCGGTCCTCTCCGGCGCCTACGGCGTCTCGGCCGCCGACGCCCTCGGCTACGGGATCGTCCTGCAGGCCGTGGAGATCGCCACCGCGGTGCTGATGGGCTCACCGGCGCTCGTCAAGGAGGGGCTCAGCTGGAAGGACGTGAAGCTCCGCACCATGCACTACACGCCGGTTGAGCTCGCGCCTCTGCCGGAGAGCGCAGCCCAAGCCCAGCGCGCCTGAGGCGCCCCGCCGCCAGTCCGCGCGGCACGCCGGCAGCGGGATGCCCGTTACCGCACGCCGCGGGGGCCCAGGTGCCGCCTCGCGAACCGCGCGGGAGGAGGCGCGGATCAAGCGGCTCCCGCAGGGCCGGAGCTCGATGGCGATGCGCCGTCTGAACCTCTCACAACAGGTCAAGTCTCCCACGGCCTCGAGGGTCGTCGTTCGGGTGTCGATGCCACGACCGAGCTCATGCCGCCCTCTTCGCCGCCATCTCCCTCTGCCGCGGGCAGCACCAGGCGGCCGAAGCGTCGCCTGAGGCTTGGCTTCCTCGCCACCTTCACGCTCGTCGGCGTCTGCGCGATCGCCGGCCTCACGTTCGGCCTCTCACGCATCGTCGGCAGTCAGCTGCGAACGGACGAGCTCGACCGCGCCCGCGATTCTGCGCGGTTGCTGGCGGAATCGGCGATCGCCCCGACGCTGTTGCCCGCCCTCGACCGCGGCGACGTCCCCTTCCGCCGCCTCGACGAGATCGTCGTCGCCGCCAAGCCGAGCGCCGGCTTCGACACCGTCGTCATCCTCGATCGGCGCGGGAAGGTCGTCTACGCCAACGACCATCGCCTCATCGCCCGCCAGACGGGCCTGACGCCCGTCGCGACCGAGGCGGTGCGCGGCGCCGTCGCGGTGCGCGTCCAGGAGGGCCCTCGGGGGGCTGCCGACCTGTCGCGTGGCAAGCAGATCGCCGTCGCGGTCCCGCTCGCGCGGGCCGGCAGCCGGCAGACGGCGGCCGTCGTCGAGGTCCACGCGCCGTACGCGCCGGTCGAGAGCGTCGTCGCGACCCGGATCCGCAACCTCCAGCTCATCCTCCTGGGGGTCGGATGCGTGCTCTTCGCCGCGCTGTGGCCCCGCCTGCTGGCCGCCTCCCGGGCCCTGGACCGGCAGACCGACCCGGCCCGGGAGGCGCTCGTCCGTGAGCTGCGCCTCGGCCTCGAGCGCGACGAGCTCGTCGTCCACTTCCAGCCGAAGATCGGCCTGCGCGGCGGGCAGGTGAGCGGGATGGAGGCGCTCGTGCGCTGGAACCACCCGGAGCGCGGGATGCTCTCCCCGGACAAGTTCGTGCCGGCCGCGATGGAGGGGGAGCTGACCGGGCCGTTGACGATCCACGTCGCCGACCTGTCGCTGCGCGCCTGCCGCGCCTGGCGCGAGCGCGGCATCGATGCCGGCGTCGACATCAACCTCGGTGCGGCCAACGTCCTGGACGAACGCCTCCCGTCCGAGCTCGGCCGCCTCCTCGGCCGCTGGGGGCTCCCACCAGAGGTGCTCGGGGTGGAGATCACCGAATCGGCGATCGCGGCCGATCCGGTCCGCGCGGGAGCGGTGCTGGCCTCGCTGGACGAGATGGGCCTGCGCATCGCGATCGACGACTTCGGCACGGGGTACACCTCGCTCGCCGGTCTGCGGACGCTGCCCGTCGACGAGCTGAAGGTCGATCGCTCGTTCGTCTCGGGGTTGACGACGAACACGAGCGACGCGGCGATCGTGCGGTCCGTGGTCGGCCTCGCGCACGAGCTGGGCATCGCGGTGATCGCGGAGGGCGTGGAGGACGAGGAGACCGTCCGCCATCTGGCCAGCATCGGCTGCGACCAGGCCCAGGGCTACTACTTCGGCCGTCCGATGCCCCTCGAAGCGCTGCTGATCTGGCTGGCACGTCCGCGGGTCGATGCGGCGGTCGGTGCCGTGACGCCGGCGCGCGCATGAGCGCCCGCCGCCACGGCGGCCGGCTCCACCG
>JACDAP010000230.1 GCA_013695395.1 Solirubrobacterales bacterium | reverse complement strand
CCATCGGCGTGTCGACGTTCGTCGGGCAGACCGCGTTGACGCGGATGCGCTCGGGCCCGAGCTCGGCCGCCAGCGTCTTGGTCATGCCGATGATTCCGTGCTTGGCGGTGACGTAGTGGACGAGGTTCGGCAACCCCTTGAAGCTCGCCACCGAACCCACGAGCACGATCGAGCCGCCGGTGCCGTCGGCCTTCATGTGCGGCAGCGCCGCGGTCACGCCGTGCCAGGCGCCGTTGAGGTTGATGTCGATCATGTCCTTCCACATCTGGTCGGACATCTCGCGCGCCGAGGCGATGGACGCGATCCCGGCGTTCGGGATCGCTATGTCCAATCGGCCGAACGCGTCGACCCCCTCGTCGACCACGGCACGGACCGCGTCGACGTCGCGCACGTCGGCCTCCCGGGCGAGGATCCGCCGGCCGGTGGCCTCGACGAGGCGCACCGTCTCCGCGAGGTCCTCGGCGGTCGGCCCGTCGTAGGCCACCGTGCCGATCGACGCGTTGATGTCGAGGGCGATGATGTCGACGCCGCGCTCGGCCAGCCGGAGCGCGTGGTTGCGCCCCTGCCCGCGGGCGGCTCCGGTGATGAACGCGACCTGTCCTTCGAGGTGCATGGTGCTCCCGTCGTTGTGGCGCCCCGGGAATCGGACGGCGCGGAACGGACGCTAAGCCGGAGAGGTGGCTCCCGCCGATCCCCCGGGTGGCGCGGTTGGCCGAAGCCACAAGCCGACGCGTCTTGTCGGTTTCTCCAAGATGACCTCCCGCGCGTCGCTCGGGTCCGTCGACCGCGCTTGGGAGGCTGACGCATGTCCGCCGCGCGACCCGCCGTCCTCTTCGACCTCTCCGGTCGTGTCGCCCTGGTCACAGGAGGCAGCCGCGGCCTCGGTCGGGAGATTGTCCTCGCCTACGCCGCCGCGGGGGCCGACGTGGTCATCGCGAGCCGCCGGCTCGAGAGCTGCGAGACGCTCGCCGCCGAGGTCCGCGCGTCGACGGGACGGAGGGCCCTGCCGGTGGCCGCGCATGTCGGGCGCTGGGACGACATGGACGCACTCGCCGAGGCCGCCCTCGAGGAGTTCGGCCGCGTCGACGTGCTCGTCAACAACGCCGGCATGTCGCCGCGGTACGAGGAGGTCACCGACGTCACCGAGGAGCTGTGGGACAAGACTCTCGGCGTCAACCTCAAGGGCGCCTTCCGGCTGACCGCGCTGATCGGAGCGCGGATGGCTGCGGGAGGGGGCGGCTCGATCGTCAACGTCTCGAGCGTCGCGGCGCGCTACCCGAAGCCCGAGGTGATCCCCTACGCCGCCGCCAAGGCCGGGCTGAACGCCATGACCCAGGCCTTCGCCCACTGCTGGGGCCCGAGCGTTCGCGTGAACGCCATCCTGCCGGGATCCTTCCTCACGGACATCTCGAGCGCGTGGGACGCCGACGCGTTCGCGGCGGAGGCCGCCGGGTACGCGATGCGGCGCGGCGGGCGACCGGAGGAGATCGTGGGCGCCGCCCTCTACCTGGCCTCTGAAGCGTCGAGCTTCACGACCGGCGCGCTGCTCGACGTCGACGGCGGGTACCGCCCTTGAGCGGTGGCCTCTACGCGCGCAGGCCGCTCAGGACGAGGTCGCAGAACTTCTCGGCGATCGCCTCGGGGCGCAAACGGCCCCGTGGTCGCAGCCAGACGTGTGCGTGGTTGTGCATCCCGAGGATCCCCTTGATCACGATCGGATCCAACCGCCGGAACTCGCCGTCGGTCACGCCACGTTCGATGGCCGCCGTCCACACGTCCTCGAAGCGGTCACGCCAGGCGAACGCCTCGCGTCGCAGCTCGCCATCCAGCGCCGCGGTCTCCCGGAAGAACACGGTCCACTCGTCGAGGTTCTGAGCGACCGCCTGCATGGTCATCGCACTCAGCCGACGGATCGTGGCCTCAGCGCCGAGCGGTTCCTCAAGCAGGGCCTCGGCCTCGGTGACGACCTCGATGACCCCGGGGGTCATGACGTCGTAGAGCAGCTGCTGCTTGCTGGTGATGTGGTGGTAGAGGGCGCCGCGCCCGAGGCCGACCGCCTGCGAGAGCTCCTCCACGCCGGTCGCCGCGTACCCACGCTCGGCGAACAGCCGTGCGGCGGCGCGGCGGATGCGGAGCTTCTGGTCGGGTCGGCGGGGGGCAGAGGTGACAGCCAAGGCGAGCTCCCGGCCTCTCGACCGGTCAAGGGATCTGCGCTGGATAACGGAGCTTGACGCCGTTCGGATCACTCCTCTCCGGCACGCGGTCACGTTGCACCGAGGGCTTGGAGATTCACACGACGCACATCGGGCTTCGTACCGATCGGTCGGGTAGCGTCGGCCCCGAGAGCCAACGACCGACGGAGGTCCGGGCGGGATGAGCGATGGACGCGGCTACCGGCGTTACTGGGACGAGGAGCGAGAGACCCGCGACCCCAGGGAGCGGGAGCGGTTGATCCTCGAGCGCATCCGCCACCAGCTCGCCTACGTCTACGCAGAGCTGCCCTTCTACCGACGCCTCTACGACGAGCGCGGGTTCCACCCTGACCAGGTCCGCACGCTCGAGGACTTCTCGACCCGGGTGCCCGTCGTGACCAAGGCGATGCTCGTCGCCGACCAGGCCGCCCACCCCCCGTTCGGCAGCTACGCCGGGCCCGCGACGGACATGGCGCGCATCCACGGCTCCTCCGGCACCTCGGGCACCCCGACGATGTACTGCGTCTCCCAGGCCGACTGGACCCGCTCGCGCGATCTCGTCGCGCTGGCCATGTGGGCGATGGGCGCACGTCCTGACGACATCGCGCAGATCGGTTTCCCCTTCAGCCTGTTCTTCGGCGGCTGGGGCGTCCTTCAGGGCCTCGAGCACATCGGGGTGACCGCCTTCCCCGTCGGCAACCTCGACTCCGAGCGGCACCTCGAGCTGATCGGCCGGGTCGGTTCGACGATCTTCAGCGGCACGCCCTCGTACTGCCAGCACCTCATCTCCGTCGCCGAGCGGATGGGGGTCGACCTCGCCGCGAGCTCGGTGCGCCGGCTGATCGTCGGTGGCGAGCCGGGCGGCAGCCTGGCGGGCACGCGTGAGCTGATCACCGAGGGGTGGGGCGCCTCGGTCCACGACTCCGGCTCGACCTCGGAGATGTACCCGTTCAACACCAACGTCACGGCCGATCCCGCCGACGGCGTCCTGCTGATCGACGACGAGGTCTTCTCCGAGGTGGTCGACCGGGACGACCCGAACGTCCCGCTGCCCGACGGCGAGCGGGGCGGAATCGTCTACACGCACCTCTGGCGCGAGTCGCAGCCGATGATCCGCTTCTGGTCGGGGGACGAGACCTACAAGGTCGCCGACGGCCCCACCTCATGCGGACGCACCTACCCGCGCCTACCCGAGGGCATCCTCGGGCGCCTCGACGACATGCTGGTCATCCGCGGCGCCAACGTCTACCCGAGCGCGGTCGAGTCGGTCCTGCGGCGGGTCGACGGCCTCGGGGCGGAGTTCGAGATCCTGGTCGACCGCAGCGGGGCGATGGACGAGATGACCGTCCGGGTCGAGGTGCGCCCGGGGCTGGCCGC
>JACDAP010000226.1 GCA_013695395.1 Solirubrobacterales bacterium | reverse complement strand
CCGTGCCCCCGCCGCCGGACGTGGGAGGCTTGAGGAATGAAGGAACGGGCCGCCCTGATCTTCCCCTACGCCCTGGCGATCGCCCTGCCGCTCGTGGGCCTCGTGCTCGCGCTCACGAAGATCACCGAGGAGCGCCTGGACGAGGCCGCCGCCATCGCCTTGGCGACCGTCCTCGGCTGCGTCCTCTACGCGCTCCTCCTGCTCTGAGGGGCCGCTCATGATCACCGGGACAGGGCTGCCCTGACCCACACGATCCAGCGCTGAGGCAGGCGAGTCGCCGCTCCGACCTTGGAGCGGCGACCCTCCTCCGTGCCACCTCTAGCGAATCACGAACACGATCTCGCAGCCCCGCACGCGGCGCTGCTCGTTGCGGTTGATCCGCACCTTGTCCGGCCCGGAGCCGCAGCTGACCTTGGCCGGCTTGCCCGCGGTCGCGACGTTGATGAAGTCGCGCCCCGACCCGCCGAACACGAGATCCTGACCGAAGGCGGCGTTGATCGTGTCGTTCCCGGTGCCGCCCGAGAGGCGGTCGGTGCCCGGCCCGCCGTTCAGGTGGTCCTTGCCGGACATGCCGTAGATCCTGTCCTTGCCGATGCTCCCGGACAGGTTGTCGCCGCCGGTGCCGCCGTCGATGCAGTCGTCGCCCCGGCCCCCGCTCACGATGTCGCTGCCGCCGAGCGAGAGGATGCGATCGGCCCGGTTGGTGCCGGTGATGCGGTCCCGCTTGTTCGTGCCGATGATCGCGAACTTCGGCCCGCGACCCCTGAGGCACGGGCTCTTGAACGCCTTGCGGGCCCGGGTGAGCGAGACGACCCGGCCGCCCGAGGGGCCGGAGAACGGCCGCCCGACGACCACGATGCCCTGGCCCTGGGAGGCCGCGGCGGAGATCACGCAGAGGCCGCGGTCGCGGTCCAGCGAGGAGCCCGCGGGGCAGACCCGTGGGAAGTTCTCGCCGTTGGTGTCAGATCCGTCGTTGACCGGCGTGGTTCCGGGCGGCGGGTTGTTGTTGGTCGCGGTCGGGTCGCAGGCCGAGGACGAGCCGACGAGCGACTCGGCGATGACCACGTCGGCAAGGGGCGCTCCGCCGGCCGCTCCCGGCAGCACGATCACGTGCGCCGCACGCTGGATGATCCCGCTCGCGTTCGTGATCTGCTCGTTCAGCTTGACCTGCACGATCGCGCCCAGCGGGGATGCGGAGATCGGGTCGACGATCGAGGAGAGGAGCCCGTCGAGCACGACCGCCTCGTCGTTGATCCTGAGGCCCGCGACCGTTGAGGTGCCCGCGAACTGCGGGACGCCCGCCGCGCAGCTGCCGCCGGCCGCCGAGCGCGCGGCGTCGACCGCGATGGTCAAGGCGCCGTCCATCAGCTTGAGCTCGAGCCCCTCGACGCCCGCCTCGGCGGCGACCAGCTGGTCCTTCGGAAACGCCGTCGGCACCTGCGCGGAGGTGCGCGCGTAGGCGGTCTCCGCCTTGAGTGAGGGCGCGAGGCCGACCGCCTCGGCGGTTCTCGGCAGCCCGGTGGAGCTGTCGGCGCACGGCGTGCGCTCGGTGAGGATCGGGGCTAGCCGGTCGTTGGTGGCGACTTGCACCTCGACGGCGGAGCCCCGGCAACTCCAGGTCGCGGTGGTCTGGGCGGTGGCGGCGGCGGCGGCGCTGAGCGCTGCGGCGATGGTGGCCAGCGCGGTGCTGACCATCCTGGTCCTTGCTGACATCTGGAAACGTCCTTTTTTCTCTGGGGTCCGGCGCCCCCCGGCGCCGGTTTCGGATGCTGCAGAGCTGAGGCGCCTTCCAGGCCTCTCGAACTCACCGGGCGTACCGTAGCCGTACCGGTCTCGTGCCAAACCCGGGCCGGACGAACCGGCGGCCTTCATGCCGGCTTCCGGCCAGGCCCGCCCGGGTAGCGTGCCGCGGGTGCCCTTCGCCGGCTGGCCGCCCCAGGCCCTCGACTTCCTCTCCGAGCTCGAGGCCAACAACGACCGCGACTGGTTCAAGGCCGAGCGTCCGCGCTACGAGGAGCACCTCGTCGCCCCCGCCAAGGCGCTGGGCGAGGAGCTCGCCTCGCTCGGGCGCTTCAAGCTGTTCCGGCCCTTCAACGACCAGCGCTTCCACGCCCGCCCGCCGATCAAGGAGCAGCTCGCCGTCGCCTTCCTCGCGGGCACGGGCGCGGGCGGCTACGTGGAGCTCTCGCTCGACGGCCTGTTCGTCGCGGCCGGGCTCTACGACCCACAGCCCGACCAGGTCGCCCGGCTGCGCGAGGCGGTCGACGACGGCCGGCGCTCGGCCGGGCTCACGAAGGCGATCCTCCGCTGCGAGGAGGCGGGTCTCGCGCTTCCCGAGCCGGACCTCAAACGGGTGCCCCGCGGCTACGAGAGCGACCACCCGCGCGCCGAGCTGCTGCGGCGCAAGCGGATGGTCGCCTCGGTCCGCTGGCCGCTCGAGCCGTGGCTGCACACGGCCGCCTGCGGTACGCGCATCGCCGATGCGCTGGAGGCCACCCGGCCGCTCTCCCGCTGGCTGGCCGAGCACGTCGGGCCGTCGACCCACGCGCGGCGGACATAGGCTCCTTGCCCCCATGGCCAAGGACGCCGACCTGACGATCGACCAGCTCGCCCAGCGCACCGGGATGACCGTGCGCAACCTGCGCGCGCACCAGTCCCGCGGGCTCCTGCCCCCGCCCGAGGTACGGGCTCGCACCGGCTTCTACGGGGAGGCGCACGTCGCACGCGTCGAGCTCATCAAGGAGCTCCAAGCCGACGGGCTGCCGCTCGACTTCATCAAGCGGATGGTCGAGCAGAACGCGCGCTCGGCACCGGAGCTCCTGCGCTTCATCCGCGCCGCGCACGAGCCCTTCGGGGACGAGCAGCCCGCGATCCTCTCGGTCGCCGAGCTGGGCGAGCTCTTCGGCGGCGAGGATCCGGAGCTCCTCACCAAGGCCGAGAAGCTGGGCCTGGTCCGGCCACTCGGCGACGCGCGATACGAGGTCGTCTCCCCCCGGCTGATCGAGGCGGGCCGGGCGCTCGGCGAGCTCGGGATCAGCGGGGAGAAGGCGCTCGAGGTCGTCGGGAGGCTCCGGCGCCAGCTCGACGCCTCGACCAAGACGTTCATCGAGCTCTACCTGCAAGAGATCTGGCAGCCGTTCGACCGTGACGGCCGGCCCGAGGAGCGCTGGGGCGAGGTGTACGCCGCGATGGAGCGGCTGCGCCCGCTCGCCGCCGACGCGGTGCTCGCGATGTTCCAGATCGCGATGAGCGAGGCGGTCGAGAAGTCCTTCGGCAAGCTCCTCGCCGAGCAGGCGGGCGAGCGCCGGAAGAAGGGCGGGCGCCGCAAGGGCGGCTGAGCGCCGCCGCTGCGGTCCCGGTGTCAGCCATGAGAATGGATCTGCGCCCGCCTGGCGGGCGTGGATCCATTCTCAGCGAGCGACTGGCTCAGGCGTCGGCGAGGAACG
>JACDAP010000185.1 GCA_013695395.1 Solirubrobacterales bacterium | reverse complement strand
GCCGCCCAGCGCGAGGGCCCGTCGGCGCCCGCGCTGAGGATCAGGCGAGCGTCGGGGACGTCGGCGCGCAGGAGCCCGAACGCCTCGACGAGGAGGCCCACGCGCTTGCGCGGCTGGGTGTGGTCGCCGGCGCAGAGGATCGTCGGGACCTCGGCGCGGGCGGCTGGATCGGGCGCGAAGGCGACGAGGTCGACCCCGGGGGCGATCACGTGCGGCGTGACGCCCAGCCAGCGCTCGAAGCCTTCGGCCGCGACCTGCGAGAGGGCGACGACGGCGCTCGCCTCCGCGCAGGCGCGGACAACGAGCTCCTTACGGCCGCGCCGGTTCGCGAGCGAGCGGCGATGCGGGATCCCCATGTAGGAGAAGACGACCGGCGCGACCGCGGCGCGGAGGGCGGCGACCGCGTCGGTCGCGTAGAGGGCGTGGGCGACGTCGGGCGCGTAGTGGCGAAGCGCGCGGGTGGCGAGCGGCAGGTGGGCCAGGTGCTCCTCGTGGAGCCGGCGCTGCAGCCGCGCCTCGATCGGCGGCCGCCAGACCCGCTGGACCTCGAGCCCGTCCTCGATGGCCACGCCGACCCGGCGTGGGTGCGACGTGATCAGGCGGACCCGGTGGCCGCGGTCGAGGAGGCCGTCCGCGAGCTCGCGGACCACGCGCTCGGAGCCGCGGCGGACCTCAGGCCAGAACACCGGGTTGAGGAGCGCGACCCTCACAGGAGCAGGCTGCGGTGGCGGACCGAGCCGCGCGCCAGGGCGGCCACCTCCACGAGGTCGATCACGGCGTGCGCCGGAAGCTCGGAGACCGCGCGCAGCCGACCGCGGGGAGAGCTGCCGTAGCTCGGGAGGCTGGCCAGGGCCCAGGGGGCGGCGATCAGCGCACCGCGCAGCGGGCGGCGAGAACACGCCAGTGCGAGCCCGGCCAGCAGGAACGGGACCCGGGCGTGCGCGGGCTTCCAGAAGTATCCGCCCCCGGCCAGGTGCTCGCGGACCTCGGGGTGACGGCGGGTGACGAACGGCAGGTGCTGCCAGCGCCATACCTCCCGCATCCGAGCGCGAAGGGTCGCGTCCTCGACGGCGTGATGGGTGAGCATCCTGGGCTCCCCCACGTAGGTCGCGCCGGCCTTGCGGGCGCGCAGCGCGAGGTCGGTGTCCTCCCCCGCCGCCAGCGGGAGGCTCTCGTCGAAGCCCCTCGCCGCCTCGAGCACCTCCCGCGGGTACAGGATGTTGCAGGTCTGCGCCCACGGCACCGGCGGCTCGACTTCCTGGGAGCGCGCGAACGGGGCGTGCTGGAGGACGACGAGCTCGTCCGGGTCAACGGTGGTGCGGCCCTGGACGATCGAACCGGGGTGCGCGGCGGCCGCGGCCAGGACACTCGTCACCCACCCCGAAGGTGGGCGGCAGTCGTCGTCGGTGAAGGCGATCAGCGGCGCACGCGCGGCCCGCCAGCCGGCGTTGCGCTTCTCGGCCGGCCCCGCGCTACCGGGCGGGAAGTCGAGGTGGCGCAGGCGTCCGTCGCGTGCGAGCGGGTGCTGCCGGAGCAGCCGCTCGGTCTCCGGCCCGGCGGCGTCGTGAGCGACCACGACCTCCCAGTCCTCCGCGTCCTGCTCCTCGAGCGCGTTCAAGAGCCAGCGCAGGCGCAGCGGCCGATCGTGCGAGGGAACGACGATGCTGAGCGACGGGGGGCTCATGCCGCCAGGAACCCCGGGTGCGCCGCGTACCAGGCGTAGGTCGCGGCCAAACCGTCCGCCAGGGGCGTGCGGGGCGCCCAGCCTGTCGCCGCGATGAGGCGGGAGGCGTCGAGCCAGCCGGCCGCCTGCTCCCCGGGCGGCGTCGGGATGTCCGCGTACTCAGCGTCCAGCCCCGCGGTTCCCGACGCCGTGACGAGCCCGTCGACGATCTCCCGCAGGCTGTGGGTCGCCCCTCCGCTGGCGTTGTAGGGCTCCCCGTCGGCCGGCACCGCAAGCAGCGCGGCGACCGCGTCGTCCACGTGGAGGAAGTCCCGCCGCGGCGAGCCGTCCGAGCGGATCCGCGGGCGGCGGCTGGCCAGCAGCGCGGCACAGACCGCGGGGATCAGGCGGGCGGCGTTGGGATCGCCGGGGCCGTAGACGTTCGGCAGGCGCAGCACCGCGACGGGGAGTTCGAAGGCGGCGGCGTAGGAGCGGGCGATCATGTCCGCCCCGGCCTTGGAGACCTCGTAGAGCTCGCGGGCCAGCAGCGGGGCGTCCTCGGCGACCGGGAGCCGCGCGGCCGTCCCGTAGACCTTGTCGCTCGAGGCGATCACGACGCGCCCCACGCTCGCGGTGCGGCACGCCTCGAGCACACGCCAGGTTCCGCGCAGGTTCGTCTCGAACGTCGCGAGCGGGTCCTCGACGGCGGCGCCGACCTGGGTCTGCGCCGCCAGATGGAGCACCGTTCCGCAGTGCTGGTCGCAGAGGACGTCGCCGACGTCGGCGAGCTCGCCCGCGACGACCGTGCAGCGATCCTGGAGCCCGTCGAGCGCGAGGACGGACGGCCGGCGTGGCCCCGGCCGGCGCAAGAGCACGACCTCATCCCCGCGGGCGAGGAGCGCACCCACCGCCGCGGCACCCAGGAGCCCGTCCGGGCCCGTGACGAGGATCCGCTCAGCCACGGACCGAGGAGAGCCCGACGTAGAAGCCCGTCATCTTCTTCGTGCTGGGCGGGCGCAGCAGGTGGGTGATCCGCGTCCCGTTGAAGCCGGCCGCCCACGGCCACGCCTTCAGGCAGGAGAGGTTCGGGTACCACCAGGTGAAGTCCGAGCGCAGCGGCTGGAAGTCACCGGTGGGGGTGCGCGGCCGCAGCAGGGTGTTCGGGAGCGAGAACGGCTCCATCTGGATGAGCGTCCCGCCCGGCTTCAGACAGTCGAGCGCGGCCTCCAGGGCACGGACCGGGTCGCGGAGGTGGAGGAGGATCGCGCCCATGAAGACGACGTCGACGGTGCCGCCGATGCGCTCCGGGGTGACGTCGTAGGCGTCGCAGATCACCCGGTCGACGGATGACTCGAGTGCCTCGTGCGCGATGGCGAAGCCGCGGCCGAGCTCGACGCCGCCGAGCCGCGCGGCGTCGGCCAGCAGCCGCTCGCGGTTGCGCGGCGGCCACTGGGCGTGGTCGAGCCTCTCCACGTCGATCGCGACGGTCTGCGCGCCGCGGCGCTCCAGCTCGAAGGCCCAGAACCCGTCGAAGGTGCCGACGTCGAGCGCCCGTTGCCCGTCGAGGCGATCCGGTAGGAGCTTCCGGGCGCTCGTGCGCAGGTCGACGTTCCCGGGGGTGAGCGTCCCGTCCGGGAGCGCGATCGTGTGGTACCAGTTCGGGTTCGCGGCCACCGCCGCCGCATGCCCGCTCACCACAGCTTCCAGGGCGGTACGCCGCTCGCCCACAGATCGTTGAGCGTGATGGCATCCTTGTAGGTATCCATGCAGTCCCAGAAGCCCGTGTGGCGGAAGGCGCGCAGCTGGCCGTCGGCGGCGAGGCCCTCGAGCGGCTCGCGCTCGAGGACCGAGGAGTCGCTCAGGTAGTCGAACACGGCGGGCTCGAAGCGGAAGAAGCCGCCGTTGATCCAGTGCTCGCTGCGGGGCTTCTCGCGGAAGCCCGTGACCCGGTGCTCGGGGTCGAGCTCGGTGACGCCGAACTGGAGCTCGGGCCGCACCACGGTCATCGAGGCGTGGCCGCCGTGCGCAGTGTGGAAGGCGAGCTGCGCCCCCAGGTCGACGTCGGCCACCCCGTCGGCGTAGGTGGCGCAGAAGGGCCGCCCCGCCACGTGCTCGCGCACCCGCCGGATCCGCCCGCCGGTCTGGGTGTCGAGCCCCGTGTCGACCGGGGTGACCACGACGCCCTCAGGCCAGTCCTGCGCGGCAGCCCAACGCTCGATCAGCTCGCCCTTGTAGCCGGTGCAGAGGATGAACTCGGCGAACCCCTGGACCGCGTAGAGCTGGATCACGTGCCAGACGATCGGGCGCCCGCCGATCTCCACGAGCGGCTTGGGGAGGTCGACGGTCTTCTCCTGGAGACGGGTGCCGCGCCCGCCGCAGAGGATCACCACCGGGCCGAGGCTCATCGCCGGAGCTCCTTCATCAGCCGCGGCGCCTGGCGGACCAGGGCGCCGAGCAGCTCGCCCGGCGGGTAGTTGAAGATCCCGACGCGGACGGTGCCGCGGCCCCGCTCGTAGGCCTGCTGCGCCTCCCGGAGGACGGGGAGCGCGTCGAGGTCTGCGAGGCTCCGCCCCATCACCCCCACGCCCACGACCTGGGACGGGAAGCCCGGGTGCCCGATCCCGGCGGCCCAGACGTCGTCGAAGCCCTGGGCGAGCATCGAGCGCATGGCCTCGGGGGTGAAGCGGAAGTAGTCACTCGGGTAGGCGTGGATCCCGAAGAGCATGACGCTCGCCAGCACGCAGATGCCCCCGGGCGCAGTGACGCGCGCGAGCTCCCGGCAGGCCTGCGGCGGATCCTCGCAGTGCTCAAGCGTGTCGAGGCAGAGCGCGGTGCCGACGCTCGCGTCCTCGAGCTCGAGCGCCCGGAGATCCATCACCGCGTCGACGCCAGGACCCGGGCGCATGTCGACGCCGGTGAACGGCCGGTCGGCGAAGAGGGGTCGCAGGTCACCCGCCACCGGGGTCCCGGCCTGCGGCCGGCTTCCCGTCGGCACCGGCGCCTCCTCGGTCTGGAGCGAGCCGAAGTCGTAGACGGGGTCGGGAAGGGTCTCGACCTGCTGCAGGTCGCAGACGAAGCGGCGGATGAGCTCTTGGGCCATGCGGCGCGCAGCGTAACTGCTGGCACCCCGACCGTCGTTTCCGGGCATAGGTTCGGGCGATGCCCGAGCGAGACGTTTCCGTGATGTGGTTCCGCCGTGACCTGCGGGTTCGCGACCACCCGGCGCTCGTTGCGGCCGCCGCCCACCAGGGTTGCGTGCCGCTCTTCGTCTTCGACGAGCGGCTGCTCACCGAGGGACGCTTCCCGAGCGCGATGCGGACGCGGTTCATGCTCGGCTGCCTCTCCGAGCTCGACGAGGCGCTGCGCGAGCGCGGCGGGAAGCTCGTGGTCCGTAGCGGGCGCCCGGAGCACGTCGTGCCCGCGCTCTGTGCCGAGGTCGGCGCGACGGACGTCTACTTCACCGCGGACGCCTCTCCCTGGGCGCGAGCGCGCGACCAGCGGGTGATCGACGAGCTCGACGGGGTCCGTGCCCACGCGATGCCGGGGGCCTGTGTCGTCGACGACCCGTCGAAGATCGAGACCAAGCAGGGCGGTCCGTACACCGTCTTCACCCCCTTTGCGCGAGCCTGGCGACAGGTGCCGCGGCGGGAACTCCTGAGCGCGCCGCAGGAGATCCGGACGCCGCAGGACGTGGCGGCGGGCGAGCTGCCGTCGCTCCGCGAGGTCGGGTTCGATGACGTGCTCCCGAAGGAGACGTTCGCCCCCGGCGAGGAGGCGGCGCGGCGGCAGGCCACGCGATTCCTACGCGAAGGGGGCCTCGCGGCCTACGCCGACACACGGAACGCCCCGAAGGGCGGCTCCTCCCGGCTCTCGCCCTACCTGCGCTGGGGTTGCCTCTCATCCCTGAAGCTCGACGTCCGCGTGGCCGAAGCGCGGGGCGACGGGCCGGACGACTACCGCGACGAGCTCGCCTGGCGGGACTTCTACGCCGCGGTGCTGATGCACTTCCCCTTCGTCACCCACCACGAGTTCCAGGAGAAGTACCGGTCCCTCGAGTGGTCCGAGCCCGGCGAGGAGCTCGAGGCGTGGACCGAGGGGCAGACGGGGTTCCCCCTCGTCGACGCCGGGATGCGCCAGCTCGCGGCCGAGGGCTGGATGCACAACCGGGTGCGGATGGTCGTCGGGTCGTTCCTGACCAAGGACCTGCACCTGGACTGGCGGGAGGGCGAGCGGGTGTTCATGGAGCGGTTGATCGACGGAGACATGGCGGCCAACAACGGCGGCTGGCAGTGGATCGCCTCGACCGGCACCGACGCCAAGCCGTACTTCCAGCGGCTGTTCAACCCGATCACCCAGCAGGAGAAGTTCGACCCGGAGGGCGAGTATGTGCGCCGCTGGTGCCCCGAGCTCTCGGGCGTCCCGGCGAAGAAGCTCTCGAAGCCATGGACGATGAGCGACGAGGAGCAGGGGACCGCCGGCTGCGTGATCGGGGAGGACTACCCCGGCCCGATCGTCGACCATCAGGCTGAGCGGCGGCGCGCGGTGGAGCGCTACCGGGCGGTCAGCGGGGGCTGAGGCGCGGCGGCGTGTTCCCCAGGTCGTCTATATCGGGATCTGGGG
>JACDAP010000181.1 GCA_013695395.1 Solirubrobacterales bacterium | reverse complement strand
GCTCAGCTGCGCGATTCCCATCCGGCCCTCGGCGTAGCGCGCGTCGGCGCGGGCGATCTGGTCGCGCAGGAGTGCCTCGCGGCGGCCGGGGTCAGCGGGGCCGAAGCGCCGGACCGTCTCGGCCGCGAGGTAGGTCCGGCCGGCGGCCCGGTCCTCGTCGATGTCGCGCAGGATGTTCGTCCGCTGCATGGCGATCCCGAGCGCGGCGGCGGCGCGCTGGGCGGCGTCGCGGTCGCCGCGCAGGCCGAGGACGGCGCTCATCACGACCCCGACGGTGCCCGCGACCCGGTAGCAGTAGGCGTCGAGCTCGGCCTCGGTCTCCGGCTGCACGAATGAGAGGTCCGAGCGCATGCCCGCGCAGAAGTCGGCCATCGCGTGGCGCGGGATCGCGTACCGGCGCGCGAGCTCGGTGAGGATCCGGACCTCCAGCGTCGAGGAGCCCGGGCGCTCCGCGCACCAGGCCTCGACGGCGGCGAGGCGCTCCTCCGCCTCCGGGTGACCGTCGTCGACGAGGTCGTCCAGCGTGCGGAAGACCAGGTACAGGAGATGGACGTCGTCGCGGACCGCACGGGGGAGCAACCGCACCGCGATCGTGAAGGTCTTCGCGACCCGCCGGGTCGTCCGTCGAGCCTCGTCGAGGAGCTGGGGCTCACGCTCGAGCAGCACGCGCGCCCCCGTGGGTCCCTGCCGCGCGCCCGACGTCCTCGGCGACCAGGCCCGCGGTCACCTCGGCCCCGAGCAGGACGCCCGGGATCCCGGCGCCCGGGTGGGTGCCGCCGCCGACCCGGTAAAGCCCGCGCACGCGCTTGTCCCGGTTGGGCGGCCGCAGCGAGGCGGACTGGTGGAGCGTGGGCTCCATCGCCCAGGCGTTCCCGTCGAGCGCACCGAGCTCGTCGCGGAAGTCCGCCGGGGTCATGCGATGCTCGACCCGCACGGAGTCGCCGAGCCCCGTCAGTCCGAAGGTCTGCTCGAGGTCGGTCACGTAGGCGTCGCGCAGGCGGTCGGACTCCGCGGCCCAGTCGGTGCCGGAGCGCAGGTTTGGCACCGGCAGCAGGAAGCAGAGGGAGTCCCCGTCGCCGCCGGCCATGCCGGGCTCGGTGCGGTTCGGTGCGTGCACGTAGGTGGAGAAGTTCGACGGCAGCTGCCGACCACCGGTGACGTCCTTGATGAAGCGCCGGTACCCGGAACCGACCAGGAGCGTGTGATGGAGGAGCCTGTCGAAGCGGCGGTCGGTGCCCAGGTAGAGCAGGAACGCGCTCATCGACGGCTTCAGCGGGCGCCGGGGCGCGGGGGTGCCGAGCAGCTCGTGCACCCGCATCGCGTCGGAGTTCGCGACCACCACGTCGGCGGCGATCCGCTCCCCGCCCTCGGTGATGACCCCCGTCACCCGGCCTCCGGCGGTCTCGATGCGGGCCACGCCATCCCCACAGCGGACATCGAGCGCCTTCGCCATCGCCTCGATGATCGCGTAGACGCCGCCGTCGGCGTACCAGACGCCGTCGAGGAACTGGAGGTAGACCAGCGCGCCGTAGATCGCGGGCACGCGAAAGGGGTCACCGCCGATGAACAGCGAGTGGAAGGAGAACGCCTCGCGGATCCGCTCGTTGCGGAAGTGCCGCGACGTCGCGTAGTGGAGCGGGAGCGCGGCGCCCAGCTTCACCATCTTCGGCGTGAAGGCCAAGAGCTGGGGGATGGAGTCGAACTTCTGCCGGCCCGCGCCGAGGATCCCGTCCTCGTAGATCGGACGCATCGCGTCCATGTAGCCCGCGAACGCCCGCGCGTCGTGCGCGGAGAACTTGGCGATCTCCGCCTCCATCGCACCCCGGTCGCGAACGAAGTCCAGGTGGCGGTCCTCGCCAGCCCAGAAGATCCGGTAGAAGGGATCGAGCTCCCGCAGGGTCACCTCCCGGTGGAAATCGAGCCCGCCGGCGGCGAAGAGCTCCTCGAGCACCCAGGGCATCGTCACGAGCGAGGGCCCCGTGTCCCAGGTGAAGCCGCCGTCCTTGATCTGCGAGGCCCGCCCGCCGGGCTGCTCGCGCTGCTCCAGCACGGTGACGTCGTGCCCCATGCCCTGCAGGCGCAGGGCGGCGCCGAGCCCGCCGAGACCGGCGCCGATGACGACGACGCGGCTCACCGAGCATCCTCCGCGGCGAGATGCTCCGGTCCGAGAGCGCCGCTGGAGGCCGCGCCGACCGCCCAGGTGGCGATCCGCAGCTGGCGCACGACGGTCTCCACGGCCGCCGCGGCCTGCCCGGCCTGGGCGGCGAGCAGGAACGGCCGCGCGAGACCGACGGCGACCGCGCCGAGCGCGAGGCACTTCGCCGCCTCGACCCCGTCGCGCAGCCCACCGGAGGCGATCACCGGGAGCCCTGAGGCGGCGCCGAGCGCTCCGCGCAGCGCGTCGGCGGTCGGGACGCCCCAGTCGGCGAAGGCGGAGGCCACCGCCGCGGCCCGTGGGTCGCGCCGCCCTTCGATCGTCGCCCAGTTCGTGCCACCCGCGCCCGCGACGTCGACCGCCGCGACCCCGGCGGCGTGGAGCAGCCGCACATCCTCCGCGTCCATGCCGAAGCCGACCTCCTTGACCACGACGGGGAGCGGGGCCAGCGCCCGGACCACCTCGGCGATCCGTTCGCCCACCCTGGCGAACGCGGGGGTCCCCTCGGGCTGGACCGCCTCCTGCACCGGGTTGAGATGGACGCTCAGCCCGTCGGCGCCGAGCAGCTCGACCAGCCGTGCCGCCCGTTCGGGGCTCAGCTGCGCCGCACCGAGGTTCGCGAGCAGCAGCGGCGGCCGTGCGGCCGAACGGTAGGTGCGCAGCAGGTCCGGATCGTCGAGGAGGGCGCGGCCGGAGCCGAGGGTCAGCGCGACGCCGTGCTCGGCGGCGGCCCGGGCGAGCTCGCCGTTGATCCGCTCGGCCTCCGGCGTGCCGCCGGTCATGGCCGAGACGAACAGCGGGGCCTGCAGCCGGACCCCGAGCAGCTCGGTCTCCAGGTGCACGTCGGCGAGGTCGCGTTCGGGGAGCGCGCGGTGGCGGAGCCGCAGGGGCTCGAGGCCGGTGCCGATCCCGCCGAGCACTCCGGGCTCGGCGGCGATCCGCAGGTGGTCGGCCTTGCGGTCCGGCGCGGGGGCGGGCTGAGAGCTCACGCCATGGGTACGGAGCAGGGCGGGCGAGGGACCGACGCGATGCCAGACCTCGCACGGCGCCGCGGCGCCGCTCCGTGCTGCGGCGAGGCGATCGTCAGGCCTGTGAGGCGCGACGCGGCGCGTAACGGATGCTCGCCGTCGCCGCCGTGGACCGAGCGCGCCGCTCGCGGTGCTGGCGCCCGGTCTCCGCATCGGCGCGGCGCCAGACGCCGCCGAACAGCACGACGACCGGTAGGGCCAGAAGCGCGAGCCCGACCCAGGCGGCGAGGATGATGAGGATGATCTGCAGCACCGAGGTCCCCATCGGCCGACGTGCGCCCCGGCCGATCGCTTCGGCCGGTGAGTTGGACGGATGTCCGGCCCTTCACCCCACGTCTGTGGAGCTCAGGCCGTGGCGGGCTCGGCGACGTTCTCGTGCGCGGGCAGCAGTGCCATCAGCGCGACGTTCTCGAGTGGGTCGAGCACCGAGTGCTGCGCGCAGGCCGGGACGGTCCGCCCGTCCTCCGGGTGGGCCATCGCGTAGGAGCAGGAGCGCAGGCGCTCGATCGTCGCCTGGACGTCGGGGTCCTCGTGCGTGGTCTCGCCGCGCTCCATCGCCGCCCACGCGGGCCGCACGGTCTTCGCGTCCATGAAGGAGTGCATGACGTAGGTGATCGCGCGGGGCCGGTCCCGGGCCAGGGCCACGGGGCCTCCGGCGCGTGCGGCGAAGCGCGCGCCCCACCCGGCCAGCCGGGCGAGCGTCGCCGGGTTCTCGACCAGCGCGCGGACGGTCCGCGCGGCGGTTAGGGCACGGCCGTCGGCGAAGTCCATGCCGCCGAACGTGGTCAGGAACGCCTCGAGCCACCGGGCGTCGGCGCTGGAGCGCTGATCGAGCAGCGGCACGTAGCGCTGCCCGACGTAGGCGCCGTACGCGGTGCGGTTGCAGCGCTTGTCGCCGATCAGCATCGCGTCGTCGTGGAGCTCGCCGCCTGCGCCCTCCTCGATCCGCGCCCACACCGCGTCGGTCGAGAACGCGCGGTAGCTGTCCTTCCAGCGGGCCTCGTTGCCGACGAAGGCGGCGGGCTGGAAGGAGAACATGCGGAAGCCGTAGTCCCGGCACGCACGCAGCACCTCGGGAATCTGGTCGATGTTCCGCGGGGTGATCGTCATGTTGTGGGCGAGGTAGCTCGTGACGCCGTGCTCCTCCTCCAGGCGGGCGAACATCTCGCAGAACGCCTTGCGGTAGGGGTGCAGCTGCTCCTCGCGCTCGACCTTCTTGATCCCGCGGCGGCCGAACATCATCGAGTCGAAGTGGCCCGCGAAGGAGAGGTGGGAGAAGCGCGGCCGGCCGGTCTCCGGGTCGAGCGCGAGCGCCTCGAGATAGGGGTAGTCGAAGTCCCCGTGGGTCATCGACATCGGCTTGCGCCCGTGGTCGAGCATCGCTCTCAGCGCGGCGGCGTGGTCGTCGGGCTCGAGCAGCGAGACCTCGCCGCCGATGAGCTGCGCGTTCTGGCCCGGCCCGCGCACCCCGCGGAGGAACGCCATCTGCGCGGTGACCTCGACGCGGGTGTGCTCGCCGTCGGTCCGCACCCGCTGGGCCTCCTTGGCGTGGTAGCACGGGGTGCAGGCCAGGTTGCACTTCGGGAAGACGCCGTGGGTGCCCTCGCAACCCGCGGTCCGGCGCCCGAGCATCTGGTTGGCGCCCTTGACGTGCGCCGGGAGCTCCTCCCAGCGGGCGGCCAGCGCGGCCGTCAGATCGGGGTGCTCCGGGCGGGTGAGGCGCTCCAGGGCACGCAGGCGATCGAGCATCAACCGAGGCTACCGGGACCGGCTCAGCGGACCCGGCGGTAGAGCGCGGCGAGGCGCCGGGGTGCGACGCCCGCCAGGTAGAGCCAGCGGATCGCCGTCCACGCGAAGACCGTCCGGGCCACGCCCATCGCCTCCCACCGTCGCGCGGAGGTGATCGCCGGGCCAGGCAGGCAGGCCGTGCCGGTCGCCTGCTCGAGCCGGCGGACGAGGTCGTAGTCGTCCATGATCTCGAGCTCCCGAAAGCCACCGAGCTCGTCGAAGAGCGCACGCTCGCACCAGACCGTCGAGTCTCCGTAGTAGAGGCCGAAGCGCCGCTGGAGCGCGTAGACGCGGGCGAGGGACCACGAGAACGGGCCGTCGCCGTCGAAGCGCAGCGCGAAGTTCCCGGCCCGGGCGGGGGTGCGGGCGAGCGATGCGTGGGCGTCGAGTGGGAGTCGTGAGTCGGCGTGGAGGAAGACGAGCCGCTCCCCGGTGGCGGCGTCCGCGGCGGCGTTCAGCTGCGCCGCCCGGCCACCGCCGCCCTCGAGCACGCAAGGAGCGCTCGCGTGCGCCCGCGCCTGTGCCGCGGTCCCGTCGGTCGAGCCGCCGTCGGCGACGATCACCTCCCACGGCCCGGGCAGGCGCGCGAGGTGGTCGAGCAGCGCGTGGATCTGCCCGGCCTCCTCGCGGGTGCACACGCAGATCGAGATCAGCACATTAGCTAGCGTAACGAGCTAGCCACCGGTACCCTGGCGGCATGACGCAGGTGAACATGCACGAGGCGAAGACCACGCTCTCGCGCCTCGTCGAACGAGCGGAGGCCGGAGAGGAGATCGTCATCGCCCGGAACGGCGCCCCGGCGGTGCGGCTCGTCCCGGTGGCGCAGGCGCCGCGCTTCGCCGACTCGCTCGGCTGCCTGAAGGGCGAGATCCGCCTGGCGGCGGACTTCGATGATCCAGAGGCGCTGCCACCGGAGTTCCGCGACGCGTTCGGCTTATGACGCGGCTCCTGCTCGACACCCACACCGCGCTGTGGTGGGCCGCCGACGATCGGCGGCTGAGCGACGGCGCGCGCACCGCACTCGCCGACGACGAGAACGAGATCCTGCTGAGCGCGGTCGTGGTCTGGGAGATCGCAATCAAGCGCGGGCTCGGCAAGCTCGATGCGCCCAGCACGCTTCCCGCTCGACTGCTTGCCGGAGGAGCGCGGGGGTTGCCGGTCTCCCTCGACCACGCGGCAGCGGTCGAGGAGCTTCCCGAACACCACCGGGATCCGTTCGACCGGTTGCTGATCGCGCAGGCGGTCGTCGAACGAGGGAGCATCGTGTCGCGTGACCCGCTGATCGCGCCCTACGACGTCGATGTCGTGTGGTGAGGCTCAGTCCCCGAGAGCTCACCGAAGGGGAGCAGTGGGCGCGCGAGCAGCTCGCCGCGCTCCTGACCCGCCGCTTCTCCCCGCCCGCGGTCGGCGCGTTCCTCCTCGTCTCCCAGCGGCGGGCGAACGCGGAGCGCGCCGCTCGCCCGGCGACCGCCACGCGGATGCGGCGCTGGATGCTCGCCGGCGCCGTCGCCTACGGGGCGCATGCGCTCGCCGCCCGGCGGGGCGCCGCCGCGTTCGAGGTTTCTTTCGCTCAGAGCAACGAGGCTCGAACGCCAGGTCGCTCCCGGGGCCACGCCGACGAGACCGCGCCGAGCCTGTCCGCCGCCCTGGCCTGGTGGGGCGCGACGTGGGTGATGCTCGACTGGCACATCGGGATGCTCGAGACCGAGGACGGCCGTGCCCGCAACCTCGGGCCCGCCGACGCCGTGACGCTCACCCGGGCCTGGATGGTCCCGCTGGTGGCGCGGCGCCCCGACCCTGCGCTCGTGCTGGCCGCCTGGGCCAGCGACGGGCTCGACGGACGCCTGGCCCGCGCCACCGAGCCGACCCGGCTCGGCCGCGACCTCGAGGGCCTCGTCGACGCC
>JACDAP010000074.1 GCA_013695395.1 Solirubrobacterales bacterium | reverse complement strand
CCCGGTGATCGTCGGCAAGCGGGCGCTGCCCGCGCTTGCCTGCTCGCCCCCCCACGCGGCGCTGCTCGCGGAGGCCGACGACGTGGTGATGGCCTTCGGGACCGACGCCTCGACGGTACGCGCCTCGGGCGCCCTCACGGTCGGCTTCGGGCCGTGCGGAGCCGACTGGGACTTTCCCACCCCGAGCGTCGACCCGTTGGTCGCCCAGGAGCTGACCGAGACGCTCTACCACGTCATGTGGGAGCTCGTCCACGTCTTCTTCGACCATCGCGGGCTGCTCGGCGGGCGGGACGAGCGCACCCGCCACGACTCCGGCGCCTCGAGCTTCCTCTACCCGTTCCTGGCCGAGACACAGGACGACCTCGGCGCGGTGCTCGCCGATGTCGAGGCCTCGGTGGTCGCGAAGGCGGCGGAGGCCGCGGCGCTGCGGATCGCGACACTCGGGGAGTCGCAAGAGGCGACCGCGACAGGGGACCCCCAGGGAGAGGCCGCCGCGATCAGGACAGCGGTCGGCGATGGCCCGGCCGCCAACGCGGCTGCGCTTGCCGCCGCGGCGGAAGCGATCCGGGGGCGGCTCGCGGGCGGCGGGACGCTGCTCTGCCTCGGCAACGGCGGCTCGGCCACCGACAGCGCCGACGCCGTGGCCGACCTGCTCGACCCGCCGCACGGCTGGCCGGCCCGGCGCGGCATCGACCTGGCCGCCGACCCGTCGATCCTCACCGCGGTGGCCAACGACATCGGGACCGAGGCGATGTTCTCCCGCCAGGTGATCGCCTACGGCGGGCCGGGTGACGCGCTGCTGGCCTTCTCGACCTCCGGGACGTCGCGCAGCGTTATCGCGGCCCTGGCCGAGGCGCGGCGCCGCGGCCTCGTGACGGTCGCGTTCGTCGGCTACGACGGTGGACAGGTCCTCGCGGACGAGCTCGCAGATCACGTCGTGGTCGCCCGCTCCGAGCACATCCCGCGGATCCAGGAGGCGCACGCGACCGCGTGGCACGTGCTCCGCGAGGCGCTGGAGGAAGCGTGAGCACGTCGAGTCGTCGGTTGTTCCCGGATAGCGGGAAGGATCGACGATCCGATGAGGCGCCGCGGCGTGTGCGGCTGCGGGTAGACGGCGTCGTCCAGGGGGTCGGTTTCCGCCCGAGCGTCTACGTGCTCGCCGATGAACTCGGCCTCGCCGGGTTCGTGCTCAACGACGCGCGCGGCGTGCTGATCGAGATCGAGGGCGCGGCCACCGTCGTGGAGCGGTTCGTCGAAGAGCTCCCACAGCGGGCGCCGCCGCTCGCGCGGATCGACGGCGTGACCCTCACCGAGCTCGAGCCGGGCGCGGACCCGGTGGCCGCCATCAGCGGGAACGGGGCGACCACCGAGGAGCTCATCGTCGCGGCGCCGCTCGCGCGCTTCGAGATCCGGGCGAGCCCGGCCGGCGAGCGGGCGGACGCGCTCGTCGCGCCGGACACCGCCACCTGCGAGGACTGCCTGCGCGAGCTGCTCGACCCGGCGGATCGTCGGTACCGCTACCCGTTCGTCAACTGCACGAACTGCGGGCCGCGCTTCACGATCGTGCAGGGCGTCCCCTACGACCGCTCGCGCACCACGATGGCTCACTTCAGCATGTGCGCGGCCTGCCAGGCCGAGTACGACGATCCGTACGACCGCCGCTTCCACGCCCAGCCGAACGCCTGTCCGGAGTGCGGGCCCCGCGCGGAGCTGATTCTGCTCCCGGAGGCGCCGAGCGCGGATTGGCGTCCACCCTTCGGGCGCTCATCCGCGCTCAGCACGCAGGCAGGCGATGTCCTCGGCGAGGAGCAGCGGAGCGCTCCGGGGGACGCACTCGCCGGGGCGGCGGAGCTCCTGCGCGCGGGAGCGATCGTGGCGGTCAAGGGGATCGGCGGGTACCACCTCGCCTGCCGGGCCGACGACGAGCGGGCGGTCGACCGGCTCCGGGCGCGCAAGCATCGCGAGCACAAGCCGTTCGCGGTGCTCGTGGCCGATCTTGACGCCGCGCGCGCGCTGGTGGAGCTCTCCCCCGCCGAGGACGAACTGCTCGCCTCCCCCGCCCACCCGATCGTCCTGGCCGCCCGGCGCCCCGGCGCCGCAGGCTCCCTCGCCACCC
>JACDAP010000054.1 GCA_013695395.1 Solirubrobacterales bacterium | reverse complement strand
CGCGGGGCGACCGGCTCGGCCGCGGCTGTCGCCAGGGGGGCGGAGCCCGCGAGCAAAGCGCCCGCCGGTGCACCGAGTCCCGCAGCGAACGCGCCGTCTGAGCCGGCGATCACCCCTGAGACGCTGGTCGGAGCGCTGAAGCCGAAGGCGCCCGCGCCGGCCGGCGCTCCTGCGAGCACCCCGGACGGCTCCGGCCCCTCGGCCGTCGCGGACGCCGTCAGGAAGGCGGGGGAGAAGGCAGCGGCCGATGCTGCTGCCGCTGCTGCTGCCGCCGCGGACAAGGCGCAGCTCGAGGGCGCGGTCGGGAGCGCCGCGGGCGGCGGGAAGGCCACCGTCGACGAGGCGGCCGGCAAGGTCGCCGCCGGGACGTCCGCGCTGGGCGAATGATGGGCGACGAGCCCATGGTCGAGGCCTTCCTCGAGAGCCTCACCGACACGAGCCTCTACTCCATCGGCGCCTACTTCTGCGATCAGCACCCCGAGCTCGTCGAGGACGTGCTCGCCCAGAGCGAGCAGATCGAGACGGTCGGTCTGGCGCGCTGGGCTGAGCAGGACGGGGCGGAGGTCGAGCAGGCCTTCCAGACGCTCATGACGGGGCTGGCGATCCGTTACTTCTCCGCCGTCGCAGGCGGCGGCGCCTGAACGCGCCGACTGAGCCGACGCTGTCATACTGACGCCACATCGGGGCGTGGCGCAGCCTGGTAGCGCGCGCCGTTCGGGTCGGCGAGGTCGGAGGTTCAAATCCTCTCGCCCCGACTACCGCAGGATCAGACCCGACGTGGAAGGGCTCGCCATGTGCGGGCCCTTGCTCGTTCCGGAGCGGGGCGCGCGATAGCCCCCGCTGATTGACCCGCGTGGTGCGGGGAGCGATCAGACCTCGGCTGGCACACCCGGGTCGGTGAACTCGGCGGGCTGCTTGGTCATGCCCGCGGTCACCGCGGCGATCTGGTTCGGCGAGCCCATGAGGCCGACCTGCAGCTCGGTCTCGAGGATCAGCGCGTCGGCGGCCGGCATCCCGCCGGCCCACGCGGCGTCGTAGAGCTGCTTCGCGGCACGGATCGCCTGGGGAGAGCGGGAGGCGATGTCGGCGGCGAGCGCGTGCGCGGCGGCGAGCGGATCGTCGGCGAGCGAGGTCACGAGGCCCAGGCGGTCGGCCTCCTCGCCGCGCACCTCGCGGCCGGTGAAGGTGAGCTCCTTCGCCTTGTCGATGCCGAGCAGCCGGGGGAGGGTCTGCGTGATGCCCATGTCGGGCACGAGGCCCCACTTGATCTCGAGCACGCGGAGCTTCGCGTCGGGCGCGGCGATCCGGAGGTCCGCACCGAGGGCGATCTGCAGGCCGCCGCCGAAGCAGTTGCCCTGGATCGCGGCGATCACCGGGACCGGCACCTGCGTCCAGTCGGTGCAGACGCGCTGGAAGAGGTTGCCGACCTGGCCCTCCTCGCGGGCCATGAGGTCCTCCATCGAGACCGGCCCGCTCATCAGGCTTCCGATGTCGATGCCGGAGCAGAAGCTCGGGCCCTTCCCGTGCAGGACGACGGCGCGGACGCCGGGCTCCTCCCGCAGCCGGAGCGTGGCTCCGAGCAACCCCTCGAACATGCCCGCGTCGAGCGCGTTGTGCTTCTCCGGCCGGTTCATCGTCACCGTGGCGACGTGGTCGGCGATGTCGACAAGGACGCGCTCTTCGCTCATCGCTCGATCGTAGAGCGCGCGCAGGACCGGGCGCGAGGACGTTGCGCGTGTTGACGGCCCCTGACGAGGTCAAGTCGCGCAACGTCCCGGGGCGTGCGCGAGGATGACGGCCATGGATCACCAGCTGCGCATCTACAAGCTCAAAGAAGGCCGGCTCGAGGACTTCCTGACCCTCTGGCGCGAGCACGTCGTGCCCGCCCGCGCCGCGTGCGGCTTCGAGGTGGTCGCGAGCTATGTCAACCGGGAGGAGCGCGAGCTCGCCTGGATCGTCCGTCACACCGGCGAGGGCGGCTTCGAGGCCGGGGACGCGCGCTACTACGCGAGCGCCGAGCGCGCCGCGCTGCCGTGGGACCCGCGCGAGGCGATCGCGAGCGCCGAGCTGCGGATGCTCGAGGTCTACAACCCGTAGGCCTCGAGCAGCTTCAGCCACACCTCGGAGCGCGTGGGGAACGGCGCGATGCCGTGCCACAGCGTGTCGAGCGGCAGCTCGCCGACGACCGCGAAGGTCGCCGCCTGCAGGAAGTCCTGGATCTCCGCGCCGGTGATCGTGGCGCCGACGACGATCTCACGCTCGGTGTCGATGACCAGGCGCGCGGTGCCCTCCGCGTTCCGGCCCCAGAAGGAGCCGCCCGCGTTGGCCGAGGTGCCGACGTCCACCGCGCGGACGGACAGGCCGGCCTCCTGCGCGGCGGCCAGGGTCATCCCGACCGCGGCCACCTGCGGCGAGGTGAAGGTCACGCGCGGCGAGCCCTTCCCGTCCCCGCGCTCCCACAGCGAGGCCTCCTCGCCGAGGATCACGTCGGCGGCGATCCGGGCCTGGTGCTTGCCCATGTGGGTGAGCAGCGCACGCCCGTTGATGTCCCCGATCACGTAGAGCCAGTCGTGCGCGGGGGAGCGCAGCTGCGCGTCGGTGTCGAGGTTTCCTCCGGGCTCGAGGCCGACCGTGTCGAGCCCGAGGTCATCGGTCATTGGCCGGCGTCCCGCGGCCACGAGCAGCTCGTCGCCGACGAGCTCGGTGCCGCCGTCGAGGGTGAGCGTCACCTCGCCGCCGGGCTCGGGCCGGGCGGCGGAGGCCGCGCTCACGTCCTTGTGGATCACGACGCCGGCCTCGGCGAGCCCCGCCTCGACCTGCTCGGCCGCGAACGGCTCTTCCTTGCCGAGCAGCTGCGGACCGTGCTCCACCAGCGTCACGTGGCTGCCGAGGCTCGCCCACGCCTGGGCCATCTCACAGGCCACGACGCCGCCGCCGAGGATCAGC